>JAFUOX010000031.1 GCA_017481725.1 Kiritimatiellia bacterium
GGAAGCTTTAGATCGTGGCTTGGTCATCTTGTTGGCTGGAGAATTAACGACTATATACGTGAACGTTCTCATATTAGTAAAGGTAAAAAAGTAACGTTTACGCCTATTGAAGATGTCCAATTATCTCAAAATCCAGAGCTGGATTCTGTAATTGAAGAGGAATGGAGAGCGGTTACTATAAGTAGAGCCTTAAAGCTATTGCAGGAGGAGGCCTCTATTGAACATTTCCAAGTATTTCATGCTATTGAAATAGAGGAGTGGCCAATAGAAAAGGTTTGTAAAACATTTGATGTTACAAAGGCCAATGCTTATCAAATTCGGAAACGCTTGAGAATGAAATTTGACTCAATTTTGAAGCATGCACTAGAAGAAGATGGAATATAATAAACTTGACGAATATACATTCTTTAGAGAAATAGGATGTGGTGCTTCTGGCTCTGTTTGGATTGTAAAGTCTTCTAAGGAAATTTTTTACGCAATAAAGAGAGTAGATAAAGCAGCAATTGGTGAAGATGCCTATAATAGAGAGATTCGCGGAATTTCAATTTATGGCCGCCTCCCTTGGCATAGTGGTCTTGTGCCAGTTTATGATTTTTGGGAAGATGCTGATAATGCTTGTTTTTATTCTGTTATGGCATTGGCGGATGATGAAAATGGTAGCCGCAATTTTGAGCCAGAAACATATCGACCAAGGACTCTTTCCTCAATAATATCTAGCCGGGTGGCATTGCCAATTGAGGAATGTGTTTCTATCGCTAAAATATTGCTGAATGGGTTGATATATCTTCAAAATAATCATATAATACATCGAGATATAAAGTCAGGTAATGTGTTGATTATCAATGGTGAGCCAATGCTAACAGATTTTGGATTGGCTATTGATTTTAGAGATGCAAATTCTATCGTTGGAACGCCTGGATATGTCCCTCCTGAAAATCATGGCACTGTGCAAGGCGATATTTATAGTCTTGGAAAGCTTCTTTACACAATTAGTACAGGGCGTAGTGCGGATGAATTTGGATATACACCTAGAACAGAGGCAGATGTTTCTTCGCCATTGTTCCCATATTGGCTTAAGATACTAAATAAGGCATGTGCTCCTAGACTATCAGATAGATATTTTTCTCCAAAAGCAATGCTTGATGATATTGCTGCAATGCATGTTGTAAAACGTCGCTTCCGTTGGAAGCCTTATGCAGCATTAGTTGCAGCCATTCTTGCAATAGCTATAAATATTTGGCTAATTTTCTTTTATAATTCTCATACTAAAGAAATCTCAGTACCAATAGCACCGGCAGAAGACGCTGAGCCTACAACAATCCAAAATAAAGAGCAAACACAAGAGTATGAGCCATATGTGATTACAAAGAAGCAGGTAGAAGAAACTAAGGCAGATGCGGCTCGCATGGTTGCAGAAATAAATAATGAATTAGCAAGTGTTGCTGACGAAATTTTGGGTTATGTTTCAGAAGCAGAATTAGATATTGAGAATAGCCGCCAAAAAGCAGCGAGTGAAGCGAAAAAGGTGCAGCAAAATACATCTAGTGCCAATAATGCAATTGATGATAAAGCCACACTAAACCAAACACCTACTAATCAAATCATTTTAGGGTCACCAGAAGCTTCTCAACAAGATGCATTCAATCCTTCTAGCATAAATTTCAACCTAACAAAGCTTCCTTCTGGATTATTTATTTGCAAATATGAAGTGACACAGGTGCAATGGCAGCAGATAATGGGCTATAATCCATCTGAACATGTTGGTGCAAATAATCCTGTAGATACAATTTCTTGGAATGAAGTGCAAGAGTTTATTCGTCGATTAAATTCAATAGAACAGGTAAAAGAGAATGGGCTTAAATTTAGATTACCTACATTGAGTGAATGGCAATATGCTTGCGGAGCAGGAAGCACTGGAGATTATGGTCTATTGGAAAACAATGCAGAAGGAGCATTTAATGACATGGCTTGGCATCGTTATAATTCTGGGAAAAGGACACATCCTGTAGGGACAAAAAAGCCCAATGCTTGGGGCTTATATGATATGCATGGCAATCTATGGGAAATGACATATAGTCCAGGTGATGAAAAGATTACAACTGCAGGAGGCTGTTGGGGCAATAGCTATTATTTTTGCAGAATTTCTTCTACCGCTCAAAACACAAAAGATCAAAAAAATAGCAGCACTGGATTTCGCTTAGTTGCTGAAAAAATAAGCAATTGAAAAAAAATATCCGCAGGTCTTCAAATTAGAGAATCTACGGATAAGAACAATGAATTCATTTGTTTCGGTAAATAATACGGATTAAATTCCCAAAATCTGACAAAAATTGCTTAAATAATTTAATAGAAAAATTCTTGGGAATGGCTAGAATTTGCATGCCTTATGGGCATATACTGGCACATGGAGCTTGTGCCATGCTTAGAAGTGTGGGCAATTCGTGCATAAATTATAACTAGAAGAAAAGCTTAGTGGTTTCTACATAAAAGATATGTGCTTTCTTTATCTGTTTGCTTTTTTTTCTCTAATTAGGTACAATTTGATTTATCAAATTTAAAACTATTTTGTAAGAAAGGTTTTCCTATGCTAAAGACAAAAAAATATAAGTTTTGGTTCGCTACAGGTTCCCAGGATCTTTATGGCGATGAGTGCCTTAAGGAAGTGGCAAAGCATTCACAAATTATAGTGGAAGCTTTGAATGCTTCAAAGAAGCTCCCTTTTAAGGTTGAGCTAAAGCCAACTCTTATTGATTCAGCATCTATCCGTAAGTGCTTTAATGATGCAAATGCAGACCCAAATTGTGCAGGTGTTATCACATGGATGCACACATTCTCTCCTGCTAAGATGTGGATTTTAGGCTTGCAGGAATATCGTAAGCCATTGCTTCATTTGCACACACAGTTCAATCGTGAAATCCCATACGACACAATCGATATGGATTTTATGAATACAAACCAGTCAGCACATGGTGACCGCGAGTTTGGTCACATTGTTAGCCGCATGGGCATTGAGCGCAAGATTATCGTTGGCCACTGGAGTGACGCAAATGTTCAGGAGCGCATTGCTTCTTGGATGCGCACAGCTATCGGTGTTATGGAAAGCAGCCACATCCGCGTGCTTCGTATTGGAGATAATATGCGCGATGTTGCAGTTACAGAGGGCGATAAGGTTGAGGCAGAAATCAAGTTCGGTTGGGAAATCGATGCTTACAACGTAACAGATATTGCTGAGTATGTAGATGCTGTAAAGAAGTCAGAGATCAAGGATTTGACAGACCTTTACTATGAGCAGTATGGTGTTGTTCTAGAGGGCAGAAGCCCAGCAGAATTCCGCAAGCACGTTGAGGTTCAGGCTGGTATTGAAATTGGCTTCCGTCGCTTCCTAGAGGAGCATAATTATCATGCAATTGTAACAAACTTCCAGATGCTTGGCGGTTTGAAGCAGCTTCCTGGTCTTGCAATTCAGCGCCTGATGGCAGAGGGCTATGGCTTTGGTGCCGAGGGTGACTGGAAGACAGCAGCTATGGTTCGCTTGATGAAGATTATGACAACTGGCATTAAGAATGCAAAGGGTACATCATTCTTTGAGGATTACACATATCATCTACCTGCTGGCAATGAGTCAATTCTTCAGTCTCACATGCTAGAGATCTGCCCAACAGTTGCTGCAGAAAAGCCAGTAATGAAGGTGCAGTTCCTATCTATGGGACAGCGTGAGGATCCAGCTCGCTTGGTATTTACTTCAAAGCCAGGCCGTGGTGTTGCTTGCTCTCTTGTTGATTTGGGTCATCGTTTCCGCTTAATCGTAAATGATGTTGAGTGCTTGCCACAGGATACTCCAATGCCTAAGCTTCCTGTTGCAACAGCTCTATGGAAGCCAATGCCAAACCTAATTACAGGAGCAGAGGCATGGATTCTTGCAGGTGGTGCTCACCATACAGCATTCTCTTATGACCTAACTGCTGAGCAGATGGGCGATTGGGCTGCAGCTATGGGTATTGAGTGCGTATATATTGATGAAGCTACAACAATCCGTAACTTCCGCAATGAACTACGCTGGAATGATGCAGCATTTTAATGCGTAGATATTGGTGCAGCTCATGCACTCAAATTTTGCCAATAGGCAAAGCTATTATGTCCTATTCGACGGCGCCTATGCCGCCGTCTAGGACAAATGTTTTTTAAATCACTCTTGTTAACGATTAATTTAGATTAGATGCTTAGAAAATTATTCCTATTATGTTTCTTGTTGCTAACAGTGGCACCAATTTTGCGTGCTGCTGAGGTCTCTATTATTTATGGAGATAACTCTTTGTGGAATAAAAAAGAGGTTGCGTTTGCAGAGCGTAGAGCAACAGGAATGAGTAGGCACCTACAAAGAGTTGGCTTTGATACAGAGGTGTATTCTGATAAGGAATTTAAGAAGGCATTATCAAAAAATTGCAAAACAGCAAACCTCTTAATGTGTCAAAATCCAAGTAAGGATTTTCTTGCTGAGATTAATAAATTTGTGGCTAGAGGAGGAAAGCTTTGCATCTTTTATTCCGATTCACCTGCATTGGCAAAGGTGATGGGAATAAAGGTGGATAAATTTATTAAGCCACAAAAGACAAATGATAAATGGAAGCGTATTGTTTTTATTTGGCCACGACCCATTCATATGCCTGATGATTATGCACATGAGCTTCCTTCTGTAATGCAATTAATTCCTCAAGGGGAAGCAAAGTCCTTAGGGTGTTGGGAAAGTGCTTCTGGAGAAAAAGGCCCGGCTGGAATAATTGAAGCACCAAATGGTTATTGGGTTAGTTTTTTGCCAAGTGAATATGCGAACCCAACAGATTACACACTATTTGTTGCCTCGATTGTTGGAGGAACAAATAAAGCACTATGGCGCTCTGCCGCACAAAATTTACGTAACAATATAAATGCTTCTATTTCTGAAAAGTCTGTTATGGCTCTTTATGAAAAGTATAAAAATACTCCTTATCCAAAGCTTAAGAAAAAAATAGAATCATTACGCAAGCTTAATGGAGAAATTGATAATTGTTTTTCTAAAGGGTTGTTTGCAAAGGCAGTGCCTGAGCTCTGCAATTTACGCAAGGAAATAGAATTAATACAAGCCTTTTTAGATGGACGCATAAAGCTACGGGTCGTTGCTGTGTGGGATAAATCTACAGTTGCTGCACATGCAAAAAATAAGCAGGCGGCAGTTAATAAGCTCAAAGCCGCAGGCGTCACAGATGTATTTATGGAGATGGCGGCGCCAGGCTGGAGTGTGGTCTCTTTACCTTATATTCCTGTTTTGAAAGAGAAGTCTTTAGAAAAAGATGTAAAAGAAATGATTGCTCTCTATAAGGCAGCAGGCATACGCACACATGCATGGATTTATTCTCTTAATGGAGAATATATGGCACAAGCAACGTGGGAGGATTATCGTGAGCGTGGAATGACAATGGAGGGAGTAGCAAATAATTCTGCAATCCGTTGGCTCAATCCAAATCACAATCAGGTCAAGAAGGCATTAGGAGAAATAGCTGTGTTTCTTGTGCAAAATTATGGCTTTGATGGCATTCATTTAGATTATGTTAGATATCCTGATTTTCCAACAAATCATATAAAATCACCAAATGATAAATCCAAATTTATGGCATATGCTAATTTGAAGAAAATTGATTGGCCAAAGGATATTGCATTTAAGGGGAAGTATCGTTCACAGTATGATAAATGGCGCACACAAAATGTTACAGAGTTGGTTACGCATATTAGGAATGAGCTAAAAAAATCAGCACCTAATGTGACCTTTTCTACGGCGGTATTTGGGCGTTATCCAACCTGCATTTATTCAATAGGGCAGGATTGGAAGGCATGGATTGATGATGGTCTAGTTGATTTTGTTGTTGCGATGAATTACACACATGATATGAATTTGTATCGTGAATTAGTAAGTGCACAAGCAGATACGAAGTATCGCGAAAAAATAGTGTCTGGAATTGGTGTAAATTCATTTGAGGGGATGCTTAGTGTTACACAGGTATTTCATCAAATTCGCTTTGCTGGATTTAAAAAGCTTAGGGGCATTTCTCTCTATAGCTATGAGGAATATCTAGAGGCAGAGGTCTTGCCTGCACTAGAATTGGTCAATGATGGAAAGAAGTAAACAGCTATGAATTTTAAAATATTTACAGTGTTAATTTTATTGCTTCATGTGCTTGTATTAATTGCTGATACAGCTGTGCCTCCTCCTCCATCGTGTGCTCAGGAGTGGTTTCCGAAGGAAGGTTGGATTGAGCAACCAAGTCCATATTCTTCTCCCTATGCGAAGCGAGGAGGAAAGCTTGCCATTTGGGGTAGTGCAGTTCCAAAGAGCCTGAATGCACTTTTAGATAATAACTCTTTCTCTAGCCAAGTGTTTTATATGATGTATGAAACATTGCTTGGGCGCGATCCTGTCACAGCAGATTATGCACCTAATGTAGCGAGCGAGTGGAGCGTTTCCCCATGCTGTGGCAAGGTCTTTATCTTCAAAATTGACCCTGCTGCAAAGTGGAGCGATGGTAAACCAATTACAGCAGAGGATGTGCTTTGGAGCTTTAATGCAATAATGAACCCAAAGCACCTCACAGGTCCATATAAAATAGGTTTAGCTACATTTTTAGAAACCCCACCAGTTATTTTAGATGAGCGCACTATCAAATTTACTGCGGCAGAAGCTCATTGGCGAAATCTTGGAACAATTGGTGGCTTTCCAATCCTCCCTAAGCACTGCTTTGAGGGAAAGGATTTTAATAAAATCAATTTTGATTTTCCAGTCGTTTCAGGACCATATATGCTTTCAGGGATGAAGGAAAATATTTCCCTTACAATGAAGCGTCGCAATGATTGGTGGCAGAGTGAGCGCCCAGCAAATAAAAATCTTTTCAACTTTGATTTTATAGAATACCGCTTTCATACTGACCGAGAAAATGCGTGGGAGGTCTTTCGAAAGGGAGGCTTCGATTTGTATCCGATTTATTCTGCAAGAATATGGGTGCAGGAAATCAAAGGAGAGCGCTTCGATAAAAACTGGATTGTGGCTAAGGCAATCAATAACAATAAGCCAATAGGCTTTCAGGGCTTTGCCATGAATATGCGCCGCGAGCCATATAATGACGTAAGGGTTCGCCAAGCTTTAGCTCATTTGTTGGATCGCCCCACAATGAACTCCACAATGATGTATGGACAATACTTCCTCCATAAATCATACTATGAGGATTTATATGATGAAAATAATCCATGCCTAAATGAATCCTATGATTATAATCCAGCAAAGGCTGTAAAATTACTTGATGAGGCTGGCTGGAAAATCAACCCTGCCACAGGCTGGTTAGAAAAAAATGGAAAGCAATTTACAATTACATTTTTATCAAACGATTCAGGTACAACTGATAAGTTTATAGCCTTGTATCGTGCAGATTTGGAAAAGGTGGGAATACAGCTTAAAATAGAGCGCAAGGATTGGGCTGCTTGGTCTCGCGACATGGATTCCTATAATTTTGAGATGTCTTGGTGTGCATGGGGAGCAGGACTTTTCAAGGACCCTGAGGGAATGTGGTATTCAAAGCACGGTGCAGTTGATGGAGGCGTAAATATTACAGGCTTTTCAAATGCACGAGTTGATGAGCTTATTGATGAGCAGAAATCATGCTTTGACCTTGCTCGACGCAATGAAATTTGCCGTGAGATTGATGGTATTGTAGCAAAGGAGTGCCCATATATACTTTTATGGAATACATCTAGCACACGTCTTCTTTGGTGGAATAAGTTTGGTGTGCCAGAGAAAATTCTTTCTAAATACGGCAACGAGGATGATGCCATAGTCTATTGGTGGTATGATGAGGATAGGGCAGAAGCCCTTGATTGGGCTCAGCAAAATGGTGCAGTGCTTCCGCTCCCATAGTGTGTGAATTGGCGCGCAGTGCGCGCTGAAAAAACAGAATCATAAGCGCAGAACTAATAGGTTTTTCTAAATGGCAGCGCGGAATGCCGCGCACTCTGTGTGGGGCGGCAATTATTCGATAGCATTCGACCCACCCCCTGCATCACGCCCCGCATTTCAAAAGCCTTGATGGGTAGCACCCCATTACCACACCCATCACGCACTCCACCACACCAGCCCAGCTCCCTCCGCTGAAAACCACGCTACGTGTGCTTAGCGTCTCTGCGTCCCTTCTTCGCACTTCTAGCGGTTACGAAAATATTACAGTCGAATTTAGGTTAAAATAAATCTACTCGCCTTAGTAAAAAATCAATTAGATTACAGTGGAATATGCCATTATTATCATAAAAATTATGTGGTATATCCATGCGAATTATTATTTTTTTAAAAAAATCTTTAGTTAAAATTAAAGAAGATAGTTCTGAAGAATTTTTCTTGTCTGAATCTATTTGATAAGCAGATTGAATATAGATTTTTTTATCGGCATTATTTACTACAAAATCTATTTCCCTTGGGGTGTTTGATTTGTTCGTTCGATCTAAAACTACACCTACATCTATTGAGTATCCTCTTAGCAATAATTTTGATATAAAACTTACTACACTTGCGTCATAAGTTTTCGGTAAAAAGATTAAAAAATCTTCATAATATATTGGGTTTCAGTATCTAATGATAAATTTAAAATTTAAAGACTTCTTGTGAACCTAGCGCATCACTGTGTCTCTTTTCTCTGGGAAAACACACTTAGTGTGTTTTTATGCGGGGTAAGGAGAATAATTTTTTGGAGTAGATTCGCGCAACGCGCTCGCTCTGCGTTCCACGATTGCGTGCGCACCCGCTCGCTCTTTAAATTGTTGTCCCGTTGATTGTTGGCTGTTGATTGTTGATTGTTGGTTTTACGCCTCCCATCCTACTCAGCTCCCAGTCTTCCTCGGGCGGGAGCCAGCGTAGGATTAGCCATCACGTACGCGCGCGTCAAGCACGCCGCACGCTATTGCTTTAGAGAGTCGCGCCAAATAATTTGTGGCTGAACTTTGATGGTTGTTAAAGGAGTTTTATTTGTTAAATGATCAACCATCATATCTGCTGCTTTTTCTGCAATTTCCTCAGACATAGAGTCAAAGGTTGTTATAGGAACATTGCTATAATTGGATAAAGTAAAATTATCTCCACCACAAATCATTACATCCTTCGGAATGTTAAGCCCGAGAGATTGTAAATGACGTTCTACGGTGATAGCCATAAGATCGTTTGCACAAACTACAGCGTCTGGCTTGAAATTAACAATTTCAGGCAAGTGAGAAGTAAGCTCTTCAACAAAATCCTCGGTCTCGAGCTCTATGTGCATAGATTTTACTTTTGGAGCAGTTTTTAATGCCTCTGTAAAACCAGCGAATCGCTGTGAGAATGAGAAACCATGTTTAGAACCAACGCCACAAATTCGCTTTGCCCCATTGTTTATGCAGGTTTTTGTCAATTTATATACAGGCTGAAATTGCTCAGTATAGATGGCTGGATATTCATCTATCTTATTTGTTAAAAAAACAAATGGGAACTCTTCTGCAAAAAGCTCTTTGTGAAAGCAATGCTCTGGGCGTGCACCCCAAATGAAAAGTCCGTCAATTTCATTGCGTTTAAAAATATTTATATATTCACGACTCTCAATAAAGGTAGAATCGTAATATAGGGGTAAGCAACGATACCCCTTAGAAAAAAGGCAACGACAAAGCGAGAAGAGGAGCTTTGAAAGATCCTCTGTTCGCTTAAAATTGTCGTGGCAAGCCACAAAGCCAATAACCTTTGATTTTTTTGCAAAGAAGCGTGAAGCATGAATACTTGGGTGATAATCAAGCTCATTACAAATGGCCAAAATTTTGTCGCGAGTGGCTTGTGTTACTGGAATTTTACATTCCTTACCAGAAAGCACTCTAGAGACAGTAGAAGGAGCAGTGCCAGAAAGCTCCGCAATTTGTTTAATTGTAATTTTCTTCTTTGGCATTTATAAAAAAGAATTTATTATAGAGAAGCATTAAGCTTTGCATCAGCTGCGATAACCTTATCACGTAGCTGTTGCTTGCGCTGTAGTAGGCGTTCAGCAAGAGCATTATCGCTAAGAGCAAGAATTTCTGCTGCAAGGATAGCTGCATTAGTAGCACCAGCAGAGCCTAGAGCAACCGTAGCAACAGGAATGCCAGAAGGCATTTGAACAGTTGCAAGAAGAGCATCTAATCCATTTAGTGCACCACCTTGAACAGGAATGCCAATCACAGGAAGAGTTGTGTGCCCTGCTATAACACCTGCTAGATGTGCAGCACCACCAGCTGCTGCAATGATTACCTTAATACCACGATCACGAGCAGTTGCAGCATATTCGCAAGCAATGTCAGGTGAGCGGTGTGCAGAGATAACTCGCACCTCATGTGGAATCTCAAACTCGTTCAAAAAATCATGTGCCTTTACAACTAGCGACCAATCAGAGTCGCTGCCCATTACGATACTTACTACTGGTTTTGCGTCCATTTCAAATTATTCCTTTTCTAGCTTTAGAGCTCTGTGAGCAATGTCTGTGCGATATTCAGCACCATCATATTTAATCTTTAAAATAGCACGATAAGCCTTAGCAACAGTTTCACGGAGGTCTGGGCCATGAGCAGTTACGCCTAGGACTCTGCCACCGGCTGTAACAACGGTGCCATTTTTAAGTGCTGTGCCAGCATGGAAAACATCAACATCTTCATCCTGCTCAGCCGCTGCGATGCCCTCAATAGGATTGTCTTTGTCATATTTGCCAGGATAACCACCAGCAACCATAACAACACAAACGCAATTTCCTGGCTTCCACTTAATCATCTCCTTTGAAAGTGTGCCATCAATACATGCATTCATTGCCTCAACCATATTGAAATCCATACGAGGTAAGATTGATTGTGTTTCTGGGTCACCAAAGCGACAATTAAATTCAACAACGCGTGGACCAGTAGGTGTTAGCATGATGCCAGCATAAAGGATGCCCTTATAGACAATGCCACGCTTACGTAGCTCTGCAACAACTGGCTCAAGAATGCGGTTTTGAACAACAGCAAGCATATCCTCTGTAACGCATGGAGCAGGAGAATAAGAACCCATACCTCCTGTGTTAGGACCTTTATCATTATTTAGAAGGCGCTTGTGATCCTGAGCAGAAGCAAGAGGAACAATGTGCTCTCCATCAACAAAAGCTAGGATTGATGCCTCTTCACCAGTCATAAATTCTTCAATTAGAACCTCAGAAGCAGAATCACCAAATGATTTTGTAATAAGCATTGTATCAATTGCTTCTTCGACCTCAGCTTGGTTCATGCAAACAGATACACCTTTACCTGCTGCAAGACCATCTGCCTTTAGCACAACAGGAATGCCAAACTCTTTAATCTTAGCACGTGCCTCATCTGGTGAGTGTACAACAGCACAACGAGCTGTTGGAACACCAGCTGCAATCATAACATCCTTTGCAAACTTCTTGCTGCCTTCCATCTGTGCTGCAGCCTTGCATGGACCAAATGCACGAATACCTTTTTCTGAAAGTGCATCAACAAGACCAAGACATAGAGGAACCTCTGGGCCAACAATAACTAAATCTGGCTTGTTTTCTAATGCCCAAGCAACAATTCCTTCAATGTCATCTGCCTTAATAGAAAGATTAGTTGCTAATGCTGCTGTTCCAGCATTGCCTGGTGCGCAAAATAGCTCTACGGCTGGATCATCCTTGCGTACCTTCCATACGATTGCGTGCTCGCGGCCACCATTGCCGATTACAAGTATTTTCATAATTTATACTCCGTTGGTTAATTATGTTTTTCAGCTGTACCTGCTTCTTGTGTGTCTGAAGAGGCTGGAGTAGAAGCAGATGCTTCTATTGCTGTATTTTCAGAAGCGTTTTGGTTTGCATCTGGGTTTTTATTCCCCTTCTTACGTCTTCTGCGTTTCTTCTTTTTTGATGGTATCCCTTCATTTTCCTGAGCCTGATTTTGCTGTTGTGGCTGTTTCCCCTTTTTAGTAGGAGAGGAGTGAGGGAACATATCATATTCATTTTTTAGCTCTTGCTGATGTGGCTCGAGCGGATTTATTTCAACAAATTTTTCAAAGCCAATTTTCCATGCTTCAATTTCACTTAGTGCCTTTGAATCCTCTCTTGCGATTGCAGCGATTTCCCAAAGGGCTTGAATAAGTGGGTATGCCTGTTTTGAATATAGCTTATTTTTCTTTTGTTGCTTTGTTTTATAAAAATCATAACTCACCAATGCCTCTGCAACAGAGAAACAAATAAGCTTAGGAAGATTCCATGCTGGTGTTGAGAAAGGTGATTTAAAGATTTTGAAAATCAATTGGTTTGCTAGCTCATAGCGCTCTTCTATTGAAGCAGAAGGAGAAACCTGAGAAAAATAGATTGGTGCTATGAGAGAGCTCATCTTAAGTGCTACATCAGAGATAAATGTTCGTGCTTGCTTATCCTCAGTATTGTAGCTTACATTTAATTTGTCAAATGCAGCAAGAAAATTCCAAAGATTAGATTTTTTGCCGCCAGAGATTTTTAAGTATTCCTCAATTTCTGGCAAAAGCTTTGCCATAAGCTTTGAATCCCAAAGCTTGCGGAAGGATTTTTCTGCCTTTGAAAATGCAAAAAGACGCATAGTTTCTTCAAAGATGCGTGGCTTTGATGCCTGAAGAATTTCATCTCCATGCTTTGCAATTGCCTTAAGAGAGTCTGAATGAATCTTGAAATCAAGGCGAGCAGAAAGGCGTATTGCTCGTAGCATACGAACAGGGTCCTCTCGGAAACGTATGTTAGGATCACCAATTGAACGTAGCACACCATTTTCTAAATCTTTGATGCCGCCAGTATAATCAATAATTGAAGATGTTTTTACATCGTAAAAGAGTGCATTTACAGTAAAATCGCGGCGCTGTGCATCCTGTTCTGGTGTTCCAAATAAATTGTCTGCATCTTGGTATAGAGCTCCTACCGCTGATAGGTCAGTGTCCTCGTTTGGATTTGGAGCACGCCTAAATGTGGATGTCTCTATTTGCTTGTTGCCAAAAACAATAAGTGCAAGCCTAAAACGCCTACCAATAAGAAATGCATTTTTGAAAAGCTGGCGTATTTGGCGTGGTCGTGCATCTGTTACAATATCAAAATCCTTTGGAGTGCGATCAAGCAAAATATCTCTCACTCCGCCACCAACAAGGTAAGCAGTATATCCAGCTTTATTGAGTCGGTGGATAACATTTAATGCATCTCGATCAATGTTGGCGGGTGAAATCTTTTCGTTTAATTTCTTTTTCCTGCGCAAAAGTAAGGACATCATAGTATGAAGCTACCTAAATATAATTAGGATTGTCCTTTCTTAAATTTGCGCTTTTCGGAACGAAAATGGGAAAGCATTTTGAAAAATCTAATTGTGTCACGTACTGGGCGTATTTTGCTCTTTTCTTCACCATATATTGTAGAAGTAGGTGCTTCTGCAATTTTGTATCCATTTAGAGAAATTTGAAGTAGGTGCTCAGATTCTGCTGAAAAGCCACCAGAGGAGCATTTTATGCAAAGAGGCAAAACCTTTGCGGTGTATAGACGGAATCCATTTTGAGTGTCCGATACCTTTTGCCCAAGACTTCTACTGAGAAGCCAACTCATAAATTTATTTGTAACAAGTCGAATAAAAGGCATTCCGGTAGTATTTGCCATACGAGAGCCAACAATCATATCGGCACCAGTTTCGTTCCATGCATTAACAAAGTTAATGATTTCTGCCGGAGGATGTTGACCATCACCATCAAGAGTAATTACAGCATCATATTTGTTTTCTAAGGCATAGGTAAAGCCAGTAATCATTGCATTGCCTTTGCCCTTGTTTACATCATGTACAATAACATAAGCACCTGCTGCACGTGCTTCTTCAGCAGTTCTATCAGGGGAACCATCGTCAACGACAACTACATCACCTAGCTTTGTCTGAATAGCCTGTGATGCGACATTTCTTATAGCAGATTCTTCCTTGTAGCAAGGGATGAGAATCATTATTTTTCGTTGTTGTTTATTGTCTTCCATAAAGAAACTTTTTTATTCAATTTGTAATTCGAATATTTAACCAAAATTACGATAATTTTTCAAGCAATTGTTGGTGCTAGAACGTCTCTGAAGCACTCAATAAAAAAGGCTTGTTTTATCTGCTATTTAACTATTTTTACATCATCAAAATGTAGGCGAGTGCGATGATCTGAGCCAGTAGTTTCTACCTCAAGATCTTTGATTACCCAACGCTCATCACCTTCTGCAACCTCAAGTTTTTGCACTGCACGAACCCAAAGCCTGCGAGTCTCATTGCCAGTGCTGTCATTTTGCGTTGCTTGCATCAGTACACGCTGTGCTTTATCAAGCCACACCTTCCCAAATGAGCAGCTTTGTGTTGCTGTTGGTGGGGTGAGCTTAATTATGTCGCAATCCCTTCCTTTAACATCTCCCTCGCCAACAAGCTCAGGATTTTTCCACCATAGAAAATCCATTGTCGCATCAATCCATGTAACATCAGAACCCAATACTGTGTCATTAACCTTTGGTGCAGGAATTTGTGCTCCTGCAGGTGTTTTCATGTTGCGTGAAAGTGTAATAGCACCTGCGGCATCACGCTTTATTGTTACATCATCTACTAATTCACCCTTTAGTGAGTAGAACTTATATGTGGCATATGGCTCAGCTGTTCCCCAACAAACATTTGCCAAAAAATTATATTCGCTTATTTCAATACCGTAACGGCGTCTCATTGTGAGGCGGCCAGTTAGCTGTAGCTCTTCAGGAGGGAATCGAGCAATGCAATCAGACATAAGCATTGAGGCAGAAGCCTTGGATTCTGTTGAACCTTCAGCTGGTTGTTCAATGTATTGAAGAATACTAGGTGCTTTTATTGCTTCGGCAGGCTTGCTATCTGTTTCAGCGGCAATAGAAAATGATGAAATAGACAACAATAGAACAACAATGATATTTTTCTTCATAGCAAGTTCTTCTAATATAAATTATAAACGAGGAGAGAGCACGGCCTCTTGCATTGTACGTCCATCTGAAAGCACAGGAGAAATTCTTTCTCTCCATTGCTTGCGCTCAGCAGTAATAACAGAAACAAATCCCTTACCACCGAGAATGAAATAATCAAGCTGGTTTGCCAACCAGTAATTTGGAGATTTCTTTACTGGTGTGCTTGCTGTGCTTTGCTCATATTCGCGAATTCTTGCTAGCTCAGTAAAGAATTTTGAATAATTTTCCACTGAAATAACATTGTAGCCAGTACTGAAAAGCTGAAAAATCTCTTTTTGAGACATAGCCATATTTATTGGTGAAAAACCATTCAATTTAGATGCAAGCTTCTTTCTAATGTAAGAAATAATGCTTAATGGTCGTTTGTTTTGTATTGCAATTATGAGGCGACCATTTATCTTTAGAACGCGATGACACTCCTTAATAAATGCTTCTGTAGAAGGCATTGCAGGAAGAATATCAAGAGCAACGATAATATAGTCAAAAGACTGATTTGCATATGGAAGCTCTCCATTTATGCCAAGGCATGATACATTAGGGTCCGCAAGAAGCTTGGAGGTAAACTCAAGAAGCCTTGGTGAGCGAACGACTGTTGCCCAGCTTCCACCAGCTTTTCTAAGCTCCTTTGACATAATAGGATTAGGCATACCAACATCAAGAAATGTTTTTGTTGCTCTTCCAGATAGAGGAAAGCTTTTAATGATTGTGCTTATCTGTAGCTTTAGTGGCAGACTTGATTGGTATTTGCGTAAGTATTTTTGCTCTAGTTCATCCATGTTCATAATGTCTCCTAGAAATAATTAAGGTGGTGGTTAATCCTCAGCTGACATATCAAGTATAATGTCAGTCTCTTCATCAAAAGATTTTTCTGCAGGCTTTTCCTGCTTGTCTTCTTTTGCATCACCTTCTAATTTAGTTGCAGAAGCTTCATCCAAAATATTATTTGTAGAATTGTTGTTTCCAGGGAGAACCACGCCATTAGGTAGAGAGCGGAGCTTTTCTGCCTCTGTAAAGTGAATATATGGATAGTCTGTTTCAGAGCCATCTGGGTTTGTTCTTCCCTTTGCAGGATTGTCAAAGCCATTTTCTTCGTTTGTGTTGGTTAAATATCCAGATAGAGATGAATTTGGCTTCTCAACTGTCTTGCGAGAATTGTTAATATATGTCTTGCGCTCCTTTTCTTTCATTGGGTCTGCAAGGCGGCTATATGACCAACCACTGTCCCATACACCTTCTGTGTCAAGTGTTGCACGGACCTTGCGTGCGTCATCCTCTACCTGAGCAGGTGTGTTGATTACACGAGGAGTTAGGAATACAATAATTTCTGTGCGTGTATTTTCTTCTTTCTCAGAGCGGAATAGCCAACCAATCAAAGGGATACTACCTAGAATAGGTACCTTTGTTTGGGCAATAGTTACTTGATTTTGTGCTAGACCACCAAGAACAACAGTTTCTCCACTTTGAACAGCAACATCTGCCCCCATTTTGCGGGTGTTGAGCATAGGATATTCACTTGTGTTATTGCCAGTAGCGATAGGCTTGTAGCCCTCATTTGTTTGCATTTCCTGCTCAATTGTTAAATTGATGAAACCATTTTTGTTGATGCGAGGTGTAACTGTTAGCTTGATACCAATATCCTCGTTCTTAACATTGTCGCTAGAACGATTTGAGTCGTCATAGTATGTTGTTCCATCATGCCAATAAATACGCTCTGTTGCTTCAAGTACAGCCTCTTTGTTATCAAGAGTTGTGATACGAGGAGAGCTTAATAGACGAGAACGAGAATCTGTATTGACAGCCTTAAGAATTACATCTAGGTTTAAATCAAATAGGGTTGTTGCAAGATTGATGCCACTGCCAGCTAGACCAGACGCATCGGTTGAAAAATTTAGTGCTGGAGTAGCTTTACCAGTGCCACCGCCACCAGAGGTTGCAAATGCAATATTGCCATTGTCTGTCAACATTGTGCGTTGTACCCAATCCATACCAGTCTCAAGAGAGTCTGTAAATTTGACTGAAACAATAGCAGCCTCAATTACAACCTGAGATAGCATAATATCAACATCGTTGATGATGTTTTTAATCACATCCATATCAGCAGCTGGTGCCATTACAAGTAGAGAGTTTGTGCGCTCATCAGAAAGTATTTTGATGTTTTCTGAATCAAGCTGACCAACCATTTGAGATGAAACACCAGAGCCAGACTTTTGCTGTCTATTAGCGGTTGGTGTGCGATTGTTGTTTGCATTGCTCTCAGTAGAAGCACTGTCGCGGCGAACCTTTGAGTCGTTAGAATCATTTTTTGCATTATCAATGAGCTCATTAAGTAGCTCAGCAACCTCCTCTGCAACAGCATGCTCAAGGCGAATTACCTCTGCCAATACATCAGGTGCTGTAGGAATATCTAGTTCCTTGATTAGCTTGTCAAAGAAAACCATGTTTTCCTTGCGTGTGATGATGATAAGTATATTTGTGCGCTCATCTGCAAAGATGCTTACCTTGCCACGGATTAAACCGCGCTGTGCATCTGCAACAGCTGCATCAATAGCAGCATTCCCTGCTGGCTTGTTGTCTTGATTTTGTTGATTGCGATTCCAACGGTTGCCAGGAACTCCGGCACCATGTGGTAGAGGACGATTATATGTGCCAGGTGCACCTGTGGTACGCTCTGTTGCTGCATTTTTATTCTTTTCTTGCTCTTCCTGTGCGTCTGTTACGATTTCCATTAGGCGCTCTTTAATTTCAGTTGCCTTTGCATACTGAATCTTGATGATGGTTGTCTCCTCTAGTGCAGGAATTGGCTTATCAAGATGTGAGAGCATTTCAATGATGCGGTTTACATTTTCTACAGAATCTGTAATGCGGAAGCTATTGTCACGCTCAAAGGTTTGAATTTGTGAGCCAGTGCGAACAAAGCCCTCAACAATTGCCTTTGCTTCTTCAATGGTGATGTAGTTTAGGCGGATTGTACGTGTTACAAAGCTTCCATCCTCTGGAAGAATTGCATCCTTATTTGAAACATCGGTAACAACATCTCCTTTTATACCACGACGATGAAACTCTGTGCTAGGAAATACCTTTAAGAATTTGTTTCCATCCTTTTCAAGTGCAATGCCATTTAGATTTAGCACAGACTCAATTGCAAGTAGATATTCTTCGTCTGACAATGGTGACTCTGGAGTAGAGCGAAGTGTAATTAGAGGTGCTGGTGTGGCAGGGTCTTTAACAACAAGCCTGCCAGTACGCATAGCGTAGTCCATAATTAACAAATCAGCAGCTGCATCTTGGAAGTTTAACCCATTAGGACTTTTATCAAATGGAATTGCTGGTGCTGATCCAGTTGGATTCTGGTTTACACCCTTGCCCTTTGGTGCTGCCTGACCTGCTGGATTGTTGTTGTTTGTCGGTCTTCCTCTGCGAATAGCTGTAGGAGATTGATTGTTTGGTGCATTGTTTTGTGGCTGCTGAGCCTCTGCAACTGAGCTGGCAACACAAAATGCAATTGTAAGTATTGCTACCTTAAGAGAAATTAAACTTGAATTTTTTTTCATAATTTTACCCTAAATGTAATTTAAAAATTATTTTGCAGAATCCTCACGCATATATGCACAATAAAGCACGAAAGATCCCTTTAATAAGCCTGGTTTGTTAGATACTGGGGCTATTGTTAATGTGCGGATATCAAGCATTGCTCCTTCCGCTTGTAGTGCATACATGAAATTAACAAAAGGCTCTAGTTCACTCTCCCAATCCTTTACCTCAATCGGAAATTCATAAACATCGCTTACCTTTGTCTCTTCCCCAGAATGGCGATTGCGTATTTTAACTCCATGACGCTCTGCCGCAAGATCCATAATGTTTAGCCAATATGTGTCAACCTGAACATCAGGCTCAAAGGTTGGCATCTGTGGCTTTTTCTCCTCATAGCGCTGTGCCCAAATGTCCTTTGCAGCAATAAGCTCCTTTTGCAAAATCACATTGTCCTCTGCTGTTTGAAGAGCTCTCTGCTTCATGGAAATGTTGTCTGTGCATTTTCTAAAGTTGGCTAGTGTGATGCCAAAAAGAATGATAATGCCAATAATGACAAGCAGCTGTTTATCTTTTGTTGACATACTCATTGCTTAGTTGCTCCCTTCTGCCGCATCATCTGTGTTGCTTGTAATGATTATGGCAAGCTCAAATACGTCTTTCCCAAGATTCTTGTTGTGGGTTGGTCCCGAGGTTAGACGATTCTCCCCAAGCAGCTTTGAGTTTCTAAGATTGTTCATGAAATCATAGATAATTGAAGAGGATTGTGCACGCCCCTCAATTTGCAAAATCTTGTCTGCTCCACGATAGCGGAATTGAGTGAGATCAATGCCTTCTGGCATATAAATGCAAACCTCACGCAATAGCTCGAGAGGAGAGTGTGAACGGTCAGAATATCGATCAATGATATTAATGCGATTTCTAAAATCCTGCACCTTGTTTGATTCTGGGAATAACTGCTCGGAAATCTTATTAGTCTTATTAATTTTCTTTTCAATCAAATATGGGTAGCCATATAGATAGGCAATAAGAGCAATCCAAATAACCATAATTGCTGTGAAAATAGACATATTGCGGAGCTTAGATTTTTGATGCTGTAGCTCTGCTGCCCAGCTGCCAGGATAAAGATTCATTACACCTTTATCAAAGGAACGCTTTGCAATGCCAACTGCTGTAAGTGGCAGGGATGTCTGATTTGTGCCATTCAGTGGCTTTGTATTTGTTGAAGCAAAAATAATAGAAAGCTCTTCCTTCGCACCAATTGCAGCTTTGATTTTTTCCTGCTGCAATAGAACTGGAGATTCATCCAAATCTACAAGTATGAGCTTTGCTATCTCTTGCTTTGTAAATTCACTATTTACTTGGCGGATTGTTTTGCTAATGCCAGAGGTAAGTGCAAAACCAGAAATTGCTTCTGCACTTCCTAGATGACGGATTGCACAAGGAATAATACCATCAGCTATGAGAATTGTTAAAGAATCGCCTTCTCGTGCTAGGATGACTTGTCTTCCACTATCCTGTAAAAGCTTTGAGTCTATAAGATTTCTCCATAGGCCCATTATGTATGCATCAACTCTCTCAACCTTTTTAGGAATTACATCAAGATAGAGCAACTGACTTAGGACATCCTCTTCCTTTGCTGCGGCATATAGAATCTTTGAAGAGCCCTCTGCTTGCTCTAGAATGTCAAAAGAGAATACCATTTCTTCAATAGGTGCTGGAGATTGTGGCTCAAATTCATTGAGTGCCATCTGCTGAATTTCTTCTGCGTCAGTAGATGGAAATGCTGCCACCTTGAAGATTAGGCGTGATGTTGGGATAGATAGGGTATTCTTATCTGCAAGCTTTGATGACACCTTTTTACTATAAAAAGCCAATTCTTTCTGATAATCAGCCTGCACTGCAGCATCTGATTCTTCCTCTGATAGCTGTGGCTCTATAGGTGTGTGTCCAATCTCTCCACTTGAAGAAATGGATAAATTGCCCTTATTGTATGAGCATTTAGCCCATTCATAAGAGCTCCCTGAAAATGTTATTGCGGAGCAAAAATCTTTTGCCATAATAAATCTACTAAAGTACTTTGGTTTAAATGTTTCCAATATTATGACATAACTACGTTTAAAACTCAAGTTCTTTATTATTATAGTATAGAAAAAAATCAGCTTTTTGACGCTATTTTTTCAATGGCCGCAATAGAAATGCAAGCAGAAATATCAGAATGCCTGAAATAATGGTCGCAGAAAGAGACCATGTCGGTAGTGCGATGGTTGCAAATGGCATGTTCGCTCCAAATTCTGCTATTGCCATAAGCCAATCAGTGAATGCTATATTGGCAGAATTGAATATGATAGCTAGCTCATATGAGAAAATGCCAGTAACCATTGCCAATGCCGCTGTGATAACAATGAAAAATGCTAATGGTATAACCAAAATATTGCACAATATGCTTATTGGTGTGATCTGATTGAAAAGATATCCGGTAGCAGGAATTGAAGCTATAAATACAGCAATACTTACTGCTAAACCCTCAGGAATTTGCTGCAAAGCTTCAATAAATACCTTTACAAGAAATAGCTCTTGAACCGCCTTCCAATTTCTTCTCCAAAAACTAGAATTTAAATCCTCAATAATACCTACATTATTAGCTTCAGATTTTGCTAGCTTTCTCCTAAGCTTATACTCGGAAATAGATGCCTTTATACGCTCAGATAGCCCAATTAATGGAGGGGCAAAAAGTGCAATTCCAATAATGCAGACAAAAGATAAAATATAGCCTATATTGTTTATTTGCAGAGGATTAATAGCTTGTGTTATTAATGCTGTCGCCGCAATCGTGGATAACAACATTGTCTTGCGACCCGCAAGAATTGATGTGTAGAAAATGAGCGACATAATGCACGCACGAACAGTGCTTGGACTTGCTCCCGTGGCTATCGTATATGCGACGATTATTAATGAGAAGAATATTGTTCTCACACCAGGGGAAAGTCGCATAAATGAAAGTATAAGCACAACAATTGTTGCCACAATACCCACATGCAAGCCTGAAATTGCAAAAACATGAACAGTGCCAGATTGGCGGAATAATTGCCGGGTTTTATATGGAATATCTGTTCCATATCCAAGCACCATCATTCTAACAATAGAAGAGTTTAGCCAGTGACCGTTATTGTTCAATGAGAGCAAATCTGAGGCATAAGAACGCATAGATGAAATTGTTGAAAGTGGGAATGGTAAATCATACTTAGAAAGTCTAAAGCATTGCCTGTCATTACCACTAATTGTAAGCTTTAGCTCAATGTCCCCATAATAATTTTTCTCGTAGGAAAGCTTTCCGTGTAACTGCCAGCCATCGCCTAATTCTGCCATCGGGATATTTGATTCAAGCGTGCCGATTGTTTTGGGGCCAAACCAAACAACACTGATTTTTGTAGGGGTAATTTTTGTGCCACCAAAATCGTCTGGTAGTTCATAAACATCAAATTTGAAGTCTAGTCCACCAGTACCTCGTTTTGTTGTAAAACGGCGCGGTGCTTCAGAAATTCGCCCACAGAATGTTGCGTCATTGCTTTCCTCTGCGATTTCAAGAATTGTCTCAAAATCATAGATTTGCATCTGCCTTGAATACATTGCATTTGCTAAAGCGATGAGAAATAGTGTCGTGTAAATAAAGTAAGACCCGATTCGTTCGCCTATGCTGCTGCGTTTTAATAGCTTTATGATGCAAAGGTATAGTGCAAAGCAAATAATTCCGGCATATAGGAATGGGAATGGATTTGCTAATGTATTTGCTCCAATTGCTGTACCAATTGAGAAAAAAATGGCAGGAGTTAGTAGTGGGTATCTAACTATTTTTAGGTTTGCTTCTGCCATATGCAAGTCTCAATGTTAGTAAAGCTTAGAAAGGGAGTTTGGAAAGATATGTTGTGCTACAAAATTGGTTTTAGATATGTTTGTATAACAATTGCTCCATTATTGAAAATTACAGATCCAAAAATATCATTGTAATTGTTCATATCATATGTGCCAAAATCGCTTAGACTTTTTCTTAGTCGGTCATCCTTCACGATACCAGTATAAATGTAGTTGTTATTTAAATCCAGACCATTAGCTCCGTAGAAGATTAGAGCACGGATGTTGATGGTTGAGGTAAGGGTTACAAATGCGTCTTGGTGTACATGGATAGCTGCGTCCTTACATTCTAATGGATTATCGCAAATGTCTGAAGGAATGCGAGTTGATGCAGTTGTTGAACGCTGCCAATCTCGAATAATAATATTGCCACCACCAGGGATATTTGTGTTAAAGCGATTTTCTAGATACACCGTGCCACAAGCTGCACGAACATGCTTATCTTGTGATGGATTATCTGGGCTATTTGTTTCGCCTACACCACCATAAGCAACAATTTGTCTTGTAGGAAAGTTTGATGGATCGTTACCTTCTCCATCTCCTTTACAAGTTTTGTTATAGACAATAGCGATTCTTCCACCGCCACCACCACCAGCACCATTGTGCCAGCCTCTGCCTCCATTAGCTTGGATTTTTCCCTCACCATAGAAGTGTCCGTTAATATCGATATTTATTGTGCCACCTGCGGCACCTCCATAATTTGTTCCGTCAATATTTGCACTATCAGCATTTGAGCAAATTACACCGTTATGTGTGAGATTTCCAGCGATTTTTAACATAATTACACCACCACCATTATAGGAGTAGTTGCCGCCTTCCTTTGTGGTGCCACCAGATCCAGATTGGGTTGGATTTATTATTGAATCATAGCAAAGTGACCTATTAGTAAAATCTCCACCAATTTTTGTGCTGCCTTGACCTCCATGGCTTGCTCCATGTCCAGGCTCAATTCCTGGAGAAGGTCCTTTGCCAGATGCAAAGCCTTTGCCAGAAGTAGAAACAAATGCTCGCACACCGATGCTCATATTGCCATCTATTTTTAGATTAAGCCACCATTTGTCTTCATCAGAATTAGGGTGGTGTGTTAGCCCTCCATCTAATATAAAGCAATCTCCCTTTATATGTAGCTCTTTGATAGCTCCATCGCGTGAGGTTGCAATTGTTGCAATAGCAAGATATCCCGCCTCTTGTAGCCACCCACCAACAGTGTCCGGTGCAGCCTCATCCCAAATAATAGATCTTGGATTTGATGCTGGTAAGCGTACAATCTCATTTTCGGTTGGCACATGCTTTAGAGACCAGTTGGCTGGGTTACTTGCGAGGGCATTGCTTGTAGAGGAGCGAACCCATGTGTTTGTATGCATAGTTAGCCCTTCAGCGTATATCCCGTTTGATGCGATACTTAAAAGCATTGCCAATAGAGCAATTTTGTATGTCCTTTTCATAGTGTTATCCTAAAAATTCAATAGTGTAGAAATTCTCTCTACGATGAATGCCACAGAGCATGCTGCTGCAGCCACGGTAGGTAATTTTTTGTCTTTCAAAGAAAGTATTAGTGCAACAATAAACCCCATTATAGCAGAAATTAAAGGAATTGTTGTATCATTTTTTGTGGCAGGGTCTATGGTGATGTCTGCAGTTGAATTAAAAATATCTGGGAATATCATTGCAGAGAGTAATGCAAATGGCATATATTTGAAGAGGGCAACAAGGAATGGATTGGTTAGCTGTTTCCTTAAAAGCAATAGCGGAACTGCACGTAATAAGTATGTTATTAATGCAGTTAATAGCACAGCATAGAGAACCTGTGTAGCTGTTAAATTCATTGCTTATTCTCCTTTTGTGGCACAATGTCAGACTGTTCCTCTAAAGAAGTAGAAGCTCTTTCTGGATAAATTGCACTGATAATTACTGCAGCAACTATACCCGCAATAAGAATGCTCCAGCTTGCATTTGGACGTACATCTGTTGGAAGAAATTTTAAAATAATATTTAGTATTGCGGCAATGCTTATACAATAAAGCATTGGACGGTGACGCTTTGCATCTGGGATGATAATCGCAATAAACATTGCATATAGAGCAATGCCCAATGCATTGATTACACATTGTGGGAGGAGTGTGCCTCCGAGAGCACTTAAAAGAGTGCCAAGATTCCAGCCGGCATAGGAGCTAAGGAATAATCCCATCATATACGAAAAGGTTACAAGAGTGCGGGATTTTAAAGCAACTGCTATTATTTCATCGGTGTCTGCCATGGCTATCATTAGGCGCTGCCAAATTGATATGCTAGGGGATAACCGCTGAGAAATTGCTAATGCCATCAAAATATAGCGGATATTTAATACACTGACAGCAATGCAAATTTCAAAAATGCCACTCCCAGTATTTGCCACCTTGACTAATGCGAATTGCCCAGTCCCAGAGAGATGTGTTAAACTCATCAAAATTGGCGACCAAATAGGGAAGCCACTCTTTAGTGCATAAATACCAAAGGCAAACCCTACCGATAGATATCCAAAAAAGATTGGTAGGGCATCAATTAATCCCTTTTTTAATAGTTTGTTCATAACCACGATAACAATATAGCAAAATCTATTTATTTGTTTATATTCAACTCAATAACTTGAAAAATTATTTGCCATAGTGCTCATGCTTGCTGTCTCTTGACATGAGAGTGCCAACTGCCTCAAGTGGAGTTGCCTTGCCCTCAAGAACAGATTTTACAGCAAAGCAAATCGGCATATCCACTCCATACGCATCAGCTAAATCACATACAATGCTGCAATTCCATACTCCCTCAGCAACCTGCTGCATTCCTTTGCAAATTTCTTCCAATGTTTCACCCTTGCCTAGACGCTCGCCAACACCACGATTACGGCTGTGACGGCTAGTGCAGGTAACAACAAGATCACCAATACCACTTAATCCAGCAAAGGTGTTGGAATTGCCTCCCAATACGCAGCCAAGCCTTGCCATTTCTGCAAGTCCTCTGGTGATTAATGCAGCACGTGAGTTGTCGCCAAATCCCAAACCATCACTCATGCCAACAGCAAGAGCAAGCACATTTTTAATCGCACCACCTAATTCCACGCCGATTGTGTCTGTTGAAGTGTAAACGCGAAAACGTTTATTTGAGAATAGCTTTTGGATGCGTAGAACACGC
Organism: Kiritimatiellia bacterium; assembly: GCA_017481725.1. Lineage (GTDB taxonomy): Bacteria > Verrucomicrobiota > Kiritimatiellia > RFP12 > UBA3636 > RGIG990. Next base: position 25,647 of record JAFUOX010000031.1, read on the forward strand.
TCCACATCATTGGACGCTGCCACAACAGCGGTTGGGATTCCACGAGATACTTCTTCAGCATGTGAAGGACCAGATAATGCAACTACATCATCTATGTTAAGTAGTTTTGAGGCAGTGCGAGTTAGGCGTTTACGAGTTTTTTCACAAAAGCCTTTAGAGACACTTACAACATCGCAATCCTTTGGTAGCTTATCAGCAAGCTGAACACAAATTTTATCATAGAAATGAGATGGGATAGCAAGCACGACAACATTGGCATCTGCTACAGCCTTTGCCATATCAGATTCAAGCTGAAGCTCGTCTGGTAGTGTTACACCTGCAAGATAGCGTGGATTTTTTCTTGTTTGGCGCATCTCTTCTATGTAGTCCGCAAATGGTCCCCAAATAGTTACATCATTGCCATTCTCTAAAAGGAGCATTGCAATAGCTGTTCCCCAACCACCATCACCAATAACAGAAACCTTACTCATATCTTATTTGTCCTTTTTGAAAGAAAATCTATTCTCGTTGCCATTTATTAGGCGTTGTATGTTTGTCCTGTGCTTTATGATAACAAGTGCTGCTAAGAAAGAAATTACAATAGGGATTATGCTACTATTAGCTGAGGCATAATCAATAAACCATGAGCCCAGTGCCACATATGCTGCAGCAATAATTGATGCTAGAGAAACATAGCCAGTGGCTCTAAATATGATTGCCCACAAAGCAAATCCTGTAAGTGCTGAAATAGGTGCAAGACCTATTGCAATTCCTAGACCAGTTGCCACACCTTTGCCTCCTTTGAAGTTCAAAGTAAATGGGAATGAATGTCCTAGTATAACACAAATTGCTCCAGTTATAGCAACATATGCCTCATTAAGCTCAGGCTCTGCTCCAAAGAAATATTTTACAGCACTAGGAATTATAACTACTGCGGTTACTCCTTTAAGCATATCCAATATAAAGGTGGTAATGCCTAACTTTTTGCCTAGATTTCGAAAAACATTTGTGGCTCCAATATTTTTGCTGCCAAGAGTACGAATATCAACGCCCTTTGTTAAGCCAGCTAGATAACCAAATGGGATGGAACCTATGATGTAAGAAAAAATTGCTGTTAAAATAATAGTTTTCATTTAGTCGTTGTAGTATTTGTTTTGGTATAACTCTTATAAATATAGTTAATAAAAATATGCCACAAATTTTATTATATAAGAGGAAAAATAGCAATAAAAACTTAATCAAGTGAAAATGTAGAAAATTTGCAATGTAAAAAATAAGTAGTGCAAATCTATCCGAATTCGTGCTAAAATACACATAATACAAAGTATTAAGGTTTAAGAAGGTGTTAAAATGATTAAAACAATTCCAGAGGGTGCTGTTTCAACAAAATATCGCGTGCCATATGCTGACACGGATATGATGGGTGTCGTTTATTATGGAAATTATCTTACTCTTTTCGAGCGTTGCAGAAATGAAGTAATGCGTGCAACAGGTGTTACCTATAAGGAGATGGAAGAGCGTGATAAAGCTATGCTTCCTGTAATTGAGGCACATGTGAATTATAGCAAGCCTGCTCGCTATGATGATGATTTGACTATTTATGGCTGGTTGGCTGCTGCTGGTGGTGTGCGTATTAAAGTGTGCTGTGCTGTAATGCGAGGAGAAGAGCTATTGGCGTCTGGTTACACGGTACATGCATGTGTATCCACAGAAAATATGCGTCCAATGCGCCTTCCTTCATACATTGTTGAAAATATTGTAGCAGAGTAATTGAGGGTAGCACAATGAGCTACGAGTGGTTAGAATATTTTCCTAAACGTGCTCAAGCAATAAAGGCTATCCGCAATTATTTTGATGCGGAAGGCTTTATAGAGGTTGATACGCCTGTGCGTATTCCTGCTCCTGCAAATGAGCCTCATATTATCCCTCCCGCTAGTGGAGATTGGTTTTTGCGTGCATCACCAGAGCTACAATTAAAGCGACTTCTAGCTATGGGATTTACAAAGCTTTATCAGATTGGTCCATGCTTTAGGCAGGGAGAGTCTGGAGATAGACATTCGCCTGAATTTACGATGCTTGAATGGTATAGGGCTAATGCAACCTATCTTGATGTACTAGATGATATGCGGAGATACGTTGTAGCAGTAGCTATGGCAGTTAATGGAAGCACCTTAGTGGAGAGAGATGGCGTTCAGCTTGATCTCGCATTGCCATGGGAAATAATTACCGTTCAAGAGGCAATGATTAAATATGCAGGCTGGGACCCACTCGAGGAATATGATCAAGATCGGTTTGATTTTGATATGGGAATAAAGGTAGAACCGCAGCTTCCAAAGGATAAGGTTGTTGTATTAATGAATTATCCAGCTCAGGCAGCAGCCTTAGCACAGCTTTCTTCGGAGGATAATCGAGTTGCTGAGCGATGGGAGGCATATGCTTTTGGAATAGAGCTATGCAATGCATTTGGAGAGCTTGTTGACCCAATTGAGCAGCGTGCCCGGTTTATTGCGGCTCGTGAAGAGAAAATCGCTTGTGGAGAAGTCCCAATGCCTCTAGATGAGGAGTTTCTCTCGGCATTAGGCTCAATGCCACCATCTGGTGGTGCCGCATTAGGGGTGGATCGCTTGATTATGGTGCTTACAGGAGCTCCTACTATTGGCAAGGTTAGGTTTACATAACTTAAAGCTTGTGCGGGAATTGAAGCATTATGCTCATTTTTTTAGCATAAGTGGTGGAAAAATTAGGTCAGAATCACCAATGACCGCGGGATCTTAAAAAAAAGATTGATTTTTTATGTAGATTTTTCTAAATTATAAGTCAGTAAATTCACAGCAAACTCATTTGCTATAACAATTCTACCAAACAAAGGAAGGATATACAAAAATGTTAAAATCAAAAATCGTGTTGTCAGCAGTTGCACTATCAGCATTTGCTTCATTTGCTATGGCAGATGATGTAGTTGTTCAAGAAGAGAAGGATTATGGTGTATATGGCTATGCATCTATTGATGTTGCTAGCGCATGTATTTCTGGTAGCGGTGCTGTTACAACAGACGCAATAAACTTGCAGCCATGCGTAGGTGTTGGTGGTAATCTATGGGGTTGGCTACCAATGGAATTCTGCATGTGGGCAGTATATGTAACAGATAATGTTGCTTGGGATGCAATGAACCATGATTCTGGCTTTGCTGAGATCGACCTATCTATGATCCACGCTCAGAGTTTTGATAATGGCTTTGGTTACTCAGTCGCTTTGACAACTTGGGCATACCCAAATGTTGGTGATGAGAGCGATGACCTATTAGAGATGACTGTTTCACAGAAATTCCTAAATCATGTTAAGGCTAGCTTCGAGGTTGAGTGGATGCTTTCTGGCTCAGCAGAGAAGGATGTTCGCATGATGCCAGCTATCACAGTTTTCGGTAATGTTACAAAAGATATTGAGGCTTCAGCAAGAGGTATGATGTTCTACAAGGCTGATAACGATGGTGAGGATGGTTGGAGCAACTGGAATGTTAAGCTAGCTCTTTCTGGTTATGGTTTCTCAGCATATGCTCAGTGGTTCAAGGAAATCGATGAGGATGTTTATGGTGACCAAGTTGAGGATTTTGTTTATGGCGTAAGCTATGGCTTTGATTTCTAATCCTAAACTAAACCAAAAATTTTAATTATAGGCTCTGTGCAAGAAATTTGTGCAGAGCCTTTTTTTATGGGTGTGCTGCTTCATCCCCCTAAGGGTAGCTCTGCTGCCCTAGACCCCCCAACTGTCCAACTCGCCCACTCGCAAACTGTCAAACTTTCCAACACCTAAATTGATTCATTTTTTTTGTATAGTTTGACAGTTAGATAGTATGACAGTATGATAGTTTTATAGTATGACAGTTAGATAGTGAAGATGAGGGTGGCTTGCCGCCAGTAAAACTCAACTGTCAAACTTTCCAACTCGCCCACTCGCAAACTGTCAAACTTTCCAACACTTAAATTGATTCATTTTTTTGTATAGTATGACAGTATGATAGTATGACAGTATGATAGTATGACAGTTAGATAGTTGGATAGTGAAGATGAGGGTGGCTTGCCGCCCGGTGCTGCTGGGGCGAGAGGTGGCAGGGTGTCAACCCTTGCCTCCTCTCGCTTTCCTGAAACATTAGACGCTAGACAACGCTGACGTTAGACATTTAGATGATAGAAAACCATTGAAGTGAAACGCCCTTAACACGTCTCACGTCTTATTGTCTATCGGTGGTCTCACGTCTAACGTCGTTCAACCGTCTCACGTCCCTTCTTCGCACTTTTGAAGCGTGCTACCACACACAAAGCGACTGGAAGTCGCTTCTCCATACTCTGCCAGCCCGCGAGCGTGATGCACGTGACGCCAATGGGACGCAGAGACGCGGAGGTCGCAGAGGTCGCAGAGACGTGACGCCGAAAAATACACTAGCGGAATGAGCTTTGCCTTGGATATTGCTACTCTTCCGAAGCAATTGGGCAAAACTCATCCACTAGTGTGCTCGCCCAAAAGACTATTAAGACGCGGAGGCAACGCATTATAATAAATGAAGAATGAAGAATGAAAAATGAAGAATTTAGGTAGAGTTGAGTGGCTGTTTTCTCCATTCTCGCGTCTAACGTCGTTTAACCGTCTCGCGTCTAACGTCCCACTTCACACTTCTAGCCACCACGTGCATCAGCTTAGCGTCTCTGCCTTCTTGGCGGTCGAACACACTAGCGCTTGGCAGTTTCCTTATTGCTTCTGAAAGATAGAGCAATAACCAAGGAAACAACAAGCGGTAGTGTTATCACAGAACCCACCACGCAAGCCCTGCGACCTCTGCGTCCTTTGCGTCTCTGCGTCCCTTCTTCGCACTTCTAGCTAGCACCAGCATCACATGTAAATTTGCCTTTTGTATGTAAAATTTGTACTAGATTGACAAAATGTCGCATATTTTTGTATAATATGTGGTGAAAAATGTCGCAAAACAAGGAGATGTGTAATGGCGTCACAGTCGCGTTTTATAGATAAATTAGTTTCTAAGCTTAATCGCTTGGATGCAGAGAACCTACAAGCCCAATTTTTAAGCCTAGCCCGTGAAAGAGGAATTTTAGAAACAATATTCCAGTCAATTCAAGAGGGAATACTCGTCGTGTCAGCTGAGGGTCGATTGTATTATGCCAATCATGCAGCAGAGCAATTATTTGGATTTGAGATTTCAAAAATGCGAGGCCGCCCGATAGCTCGCTATATTCCAGATGTGGAATGGGATCAGCTTGCCGGAGGAGAGGAAGCAGAATGGGCAAAGCTCTCCAGAAGTGAGATTGAGGTTTTTAATCCAGAGCATAAGATAATAAGCTTATATGCTGTTCCATTGGAGGAAGGTCTTGGTGAAGAGACTGGTCCATGCGTGGTATGTATTCTTAGAGATATTACAAGAGAAAGGGCAGAGGAAGCCGAGGTTGTTGAAACCGAGCGTATGAAAGCCATTCGCTTGCTTGCTGCAAGCCTCGCTCATGAGATAGGAAATCCGCTCAATGCACTAGGAATTCATTTGCAGCTCTTCAATCGAGAATTAAAATATCTACCAGAAGAGGATAGAGAACGCCTTTCAGAGCTAGTGACTGTCGCACAGGAGGAGGTTTCTCGCCTTGATCTTATGATTTCCAAGTTTTTGCGAGCATTGCGCCCAAGCCCCCTTGAGTTAACAGATTGCAATATGCAAGAGGTGCTTGAGGAATCTTTAAAAATTATGAAGAGCGATATTGAAGAGCATCAAATTTCTGTATCAATTGCTCATCGTGGCAAGATCCCAGTCGTTAAGGCAGATGTTCAGCAAATGAAGCAGGTCTTTTTTAATATCGTGAAGAATGCTCTTCAAGCAATGGAAAATAAAGGACAGCTATGTATCACGCTTGAAGCAGATGATAGAAATCTAGCAATAGCATTTAAAGACTCAGGTAGTGGCATTAGCGAAGAGGATTTTCGCCTCTTGTTTGAACCATATCATACAAGCAAGGCTAAGGGTAATGGTCTAGGACTAACGATTGTTGATAGAATTATCCAGGATCATGGAGGACGCCTTGAGGTCTCTAGTAAAAAGGGTGTCGGCACCTGCTTCCGCATAATTTTACCGTTAGCTAATCGTAAGACAAGAATGCTTACTGTGGAGAAAAATAATGAAAAAGCAATATAAGATTTTAATAGTTGATGATGAAAAAAATACACGTGATGGATTGCGTCGTGCTTTGTCCCGAGAGTATGAGGTGTTCACAGCAGAGAGTACTGTCGCTGCTCTGCATGTTTTAGAGGAAAATCAGGTTGATTTGATGCTTTCTGATGTTCGAATGCCTGGTGAGGATGGTATTTCTCTATTAAAGCAAGTTAGAGAGAAGCATCCAACCACTGCATGCGTTCTTCTGACAGCATACGGTTCTGTAGAGACAGCTGTTGAAGCAATGAAGCTTGGTGCTCAAGATTTCTTAACAAAGCCAGTTAATCTAGATCATTTAGATATGCTGATTGCACGCACGTTGAATCATGCTTCTTTACAAAAAGAAAATGAGGAGCTTAAGCGTCAGCTTGATTCTAGATATGGACTTGAAAATATAATTGGTTCATCACCAGCTATGGAGCGCTTGTTCAATGTAATACGTCAGGCTGCACCTAGCCAAGCTACAGTTCTTATTCAGGGTGGTAGTGGAACAGGTAAGGAGCTTGTTGCTCAAGCTATGCATAGACTTAGCAACTGTGCCACAGGTCCATTTGTTGCTGTGCATTGTGCTGCACTTTCCCCTACGCTCTTGGAGAGCGAGCTTTTTGGTCATGAGAAAGGTGCATTTACAGGTGCTGTTGCTCAGCGTAGAGGACGCTTTGAAATGGCAAATAATGGCACTCTGTTTTTGGATGAAATTTCAGAAATTGACCTTGCCACTCAGGTAAAGCTATTGCGTGTGCTAGAAACACGCCAATTTGAAAGAGTAGGCGGTGGTGAGACAATTAATGTTAATATTCGTGTGATTGCTGCAACAAATCGCAATTTGCGTAAATATGTTGATGAAGGTAAATTCCGTGAGGATTTATACTATCGTTTAAATGTTATAGAGATTAATCTTCCTTCTCTTAATGAGCGAGCATCAGATATCCCAATTTTATGTAATCATTTTATTCGCGAATTTGCAGAACGTAACTCACGCAATGTTACTGGAATTTCTCAGAGTGCAGTTGCTGCTCTTCAAGCATACGAGTGGCCTGGTAATGTACGTGAATTACGCAATACAATCGAAAAGATGGTTGTGCTTGCTCGTGGGGAAATTCTCGAGGCAGACGATGTGCCTGAAAATATTAAGAATGCTCTTCTCTTAAAGGGTGTTTCTTTAACCACTATGCCAACTTCCCAAACTGCTGTAGTAGGAGAAGAATCTCTTGCTGATATGGAGAAACGCAAAATTCTTGATGCATTGAATGTTGCTGGAGGGAATAAGTCTAAAGCAGCAGATGCACTTGGAATCAGCCGCCGCACACTTCACCGGAAATTGAAGGAATGGCAGATTTAAAAGCATCTGCATTTTGTAATAATTTGTTGGCGATATTGGTTACATGCATTTTCGTGATATGTGATTTCTAAGCTTTTAGGATACAATGGAAATTACCGCAGAAGGACAAAAAATACTCACCCTGCAGCTAGCTGCTGAACATCAAGGTCAAACCTTGTTGTCTGTGCTAAATGCAGCATTCCCAAGCTATCCAGAAAGTAGCTTTATTGATGCTTGTGCTGCAGGATATGTAAAAATTGATGGTGCTGTGGCAGAGTCTGCATATAAGCTTGTGGCAGGGTCTATTTTGGAGTATCTTGTGCCGATGCAGGAGGAGCCAGAGGTCGATGAAAGCATTGAGATAATGTACGAAGATGAGTATTTTGCTGTTGTTAATAAGCCAAGTAATTTGCCGTGTCATCCATCTGGACGCTATTATCGTAACACTTTAATTGAAATATTGAAGCACAAATATGGGTTTGCTAATGCATTAATGGTTAACCGATTAGATCGAGAAACCTCAGGCGTTGTAATTGTGGCAAAAAGTCAAGAAAGTGCATCTCTTTTGGGAAAGACCTTAATGGAGCAAGGCTTTGAGAAGATTTACTTGGTAAAGGTTGTAGGGCAGTGGAAGCACCCTTCGCCATACGTTGCGAGAGGTTATATTTGGTTAGAACGTGGCATGGTGGTAAGGAAGAAGCGAGTATTTTCTGAGACAGAACAACGTGGTCAAGATTGTATCACAGAGCTTAGACTTGTCTCCTCAGATGGTGAGCATTCTTTGGTTGAAGCTCGCCCCATCACTGGGCGTCCTCATCAAATTCGGGCAACAATGAAAGCATTGGGATATCCTGTGGTGGGGGATAAGCTTTATGGTGTTGATGAAACAATTTATGCCCGTATGGCTGCACATGAAATGACAGCAGAGGATTGGCTCCTTCTTGAAATGTCACATCAAGCACTACATTCTTGGCGAACTTCATTTGTCAACCCATATACAGGCAACCATATGGAATTCCAAGCCAAATGTGCTTGGCTGGAGAATAATGAATAACTTTGGCTGGTGTAAGCTCATATTGCCAGCGATTTGTTAAAAACAGATATTTGTTTTACAAGCTAAAAGTATCTAACTTTATATCTGTTTTATTAACTAATAAAAGTTCAAGCTGCTAGGCTGTTATAGCTATTGATTTCTGAGTTGTTGGGTGTTGTCCTAACCAAGAAGCAGGAAATATAATTTTATAAAAAAATGAACTTTTATGGAACAAGGCTCGTTTAAAACGATAGAATTGGTTAAATGTCTAGGGTAAATATGCCTAGTAAGATGATAGAAATCAGGAAAATTTTATGAAAAGAGCAGACAATAAAGGTTTTACATTGATTGAGTTAATTGTAGTTGTTGCTGTATTGGCAATTATTGCAACAATAGCAATTGGCAAGTATGATGATATTCAAAAAGATGCTGCACGCAAGGCAAATCGTGCAAATATTAATAATATTACAAGCACAATTAACACATATCTTGTTTCAGAAACAAATCACGAGGGGCTTTTTGATTATGTTGAGTCTTTGGTAGATTTGGGCTCTGATGGCAGGGCTTGGTATGGCTCTGCAGGCGATTATGATTGGACAAAAAACACGGATACAGATTATCCTGGTATCTATGCTGGCATTAAATATGTGCCAGCAACTATTTCCAATGCAAGTGGCGTCACTTCCACAACTAAAGGAGATGTTTTTGAAGCACGTAAAAAGAATTCAGGCATCCCAAGTAGCTTTAGATCTTCCCTTGGTATTCACTATTTGACACAAAAAGAGGTTGATGCATTATATGAGGCAGGTGTAAGCACTGTTTTAATGCACAATTACACATCTGGTCAAGCTAAAGGTCCTGCAAATCGTAAGCCACTAGTTGTAGATTCAGATGATTTTTGTGATGAAAATGGGTTAACCTATAGGAATGGCGGACCGGGCCATCGTGCTGATATGAGTGCATTTTATCCTGTTGTGCTAACAAATGGCTCTCCTGTCGTTGTTATTAATCCTAGTGAGGCAGATATTTATCGTGCATTAGGCGTGGATTATGATATTACAGAGGATTTTAATGCTTCAACACCAGATGATTATTATACTGATGGAATTTGTCCACGACTAATAGTTTTTGGTATGGGGCGTTCTTCCGATATTACAGCAAAGCTATTTCAATCTCCTCCTAAGATGAAAACACTAGATAACACTAATTACAATAATTATCTACTTGTGTTTGCAATGAAGAATGGTACAGGTAATACTGGCTATACAACTGAGTTTGTAGGAGTTATAGATTCAGAGGGGAATACAGCAAAGGCAGCACAATACAATCTTGATTGGGCAAATTAATTTTTAAAAATATAAGTCTAATTTTTTAGGTAATAATTTTGATTTGGTGCTTAGTGTTTGCTTTGCACCAAATTTTATTTTTTTGTTGCTACGTGCATTTATACAAGTGCATGGGTAAAAATTTAGACAAGATTCTCTAAAAGCATAGAATAGAATGTAGCATCTAGACAAAAAACAAGAAAAATGGTAAAATTTTTAACTATTATTTATTAACGCTTTATAGAAGTGTCATGGAGATTTTTATGAATAACGATGATTTAAAGGAAGATACAGTAGTTACAGAGGCAAATGATTGTGCATCTGATGTTCAACAACCAGTAGATGAAGAAACTGCTCAAGCGGTTGAAGCTGAAGCACAAGCAACGGAGCCTGCAGCAGAAAATGCAGCAGAGGAGCCAACAGCTGAGGAAAATCCAGCAGAGGAGCCAACAGCAGCAGAAAATGCAGCAGAGGAGCCAGCAGCTGAGGAAAATCCAGCAGCAGAGCCAGAGGTTGAGCCAGAGGTGGAAGAGGCTCAACAACCATCAGAAGCTGAGATTTATCGAGAGCGTCTTATCCGTCTCCAGGCAGATTTTGATAATTATCGCAAGCGTATGGCTCGCGATAAGGCTGATATGATTAAGAGTGCAAATGCAGATCTTCTTTCTGCAATGCTTACTGCTCTTGATCATATTGATCATGCACTCGCATCACTTGAAAAGACAACCGCCGGAACAGAAGCAACAGAATCAAACCCATATATTGAAGGCTTTAAGCTTATTCAGAATGAGCTTTTGCGTGGGTTGGATAAGTTTGGACTTTCTCCAATTGAATCCATAGGTAAACCTTTCGATGTGGAAGTACATGAGGCTCTTTCAAAAATGCCAAGCGATAGTGTAGCTCCTGAGCATGTACTATTTGAGGTTCGCAAGGGCTATATGCTTAATGGCAAGGTTCTACGTGCAGCACAAGTAATTGTTTCTGCACCAGTAGAATAATTTGAATTGTAAGTTTAATTTTTTTAGAGAGAATTGTTTATGGCAAAGCAAGATTATTATGAGTTGTTGGGGGTTTCAAAGACAGCCTCTGCCGATGAAATCAAAAAGGCATACCGTAAGCTCGCAATGAAATATCATCCAGATAGAAATCCTGGAAATAAAGAGGCTGAGGAAAAGTTTAAAGAGGTTTCAGAGGCCTATGAGATTTTGAGTGATGATAATAAGCGTGCTAATTACGATCGCTATGGTCATGAAGGCACGAAATTTGGTCCTGGTGGCTTTGATTTTGGCCGCGACTTTACTCACGCTGGTGATTTTAGTGATTTGTTTGAAGGATTATTTGGCGGAGGTGGCGGAGGAATCTTTGAAAACCTTTTTGGTGGCGGAGGTAGAGGACGCCGTAGTAATAACCCTAATGCACCTCAGAATGGTGCTGATTTGCGGTACGATTTGCAAATTACACTTGAAGAGGCTCTCTTTGGTACAACAAAAGAGATTTCTATCCCACATGACCACGATTGTCCAGATTGTAAAGGTACAGGGGCAGCACCTGGTTCTGCGAGAGAAACCTGTAAGCAGTGCGGTGGTTCTGGTTATGTAATAAGTGGTGCCGCATTTTTTAAAGTTCAGTCTCCTTGTCCTGTATGTAATGGCACAGGTAGTGTTGTTCGTACACCATGCCGTACATGTCGTGGTTCTGGTCGTGTAAAGGATAAGTCAACAATCAGCCTAAAAATTCCTAGAGGTGTTGATACAGGAGTTCGCTTGCGCATGGCAGGAAAGGGCGAAGGAGGTCAGCGTGGTGGTGCGGCTGGTGATTTGCATGTTGTTATCCATGTAAAGGAACATCCATTATTTGAGCGTGATGGTGATGATTTGATTTGTGCTATTCCAATATCACCTGACGTTGCTGCATTAGGTGGAGAGGTTGAAGTGCCAACTCTTGATGGTTTTGCAAAGCTAAAAATTTCAGCAGGAACAACAAATGGCAAAATGCTTCGCCTACGCGATAAAGGTTGTCCAGTTCTAAATGGGCGAGGTTTTGGCGATTTATTAGTTCGTCTTGAGGTAGAAATCCCAACAAAGCTAAACTCAAAGCAGAAGGCAGCATTAGAGGCATTCCGTAATGCTTTTGATAAGTCTTCTTATCCTGCGATGAACAAGTTTCACGAGCATGCAGAAAAATTCCTTGCAGAACGCGATAAGTTGAAAAAATAACAAAAAACTGTGGGTTTATGCATACGCTACTATTGCCAACAGAAATATTGCTTTCAGAAGGAGAGCAACCATTGCCCGATGCGCAGGCTCATCATTTAGTTACTGTGCTTCGTGCAAGACTAGGCGATAAGCTTGACCTTACAGATGGCAAGGGACATAGACGCACTGCAGTAGTATCACAGCTGGCTAAGCGTAGTGCAGTTGTAAGCTTTACAAGCGAGGTGGAGACAGTGCCACCTCCTCCTGTTGAGTTAACATTGTTTCAGTGTATAGCCAAGCCAGCTCGTATGGATTGGCTAGTTGAAAAGGCTCAGGAGCTGGGTGTTAAGCGTTTGGTGCCGATAGTTTCTGAATATGTGCAAATAAAACCAAAGGATAGTAGCATTGAGCGTTGGGTTCGCATTGCTGAAGCAGCAATTACACAATGTAATAGTGGCTATTTGATGGAAATAGAGTCGGCATGTTCATGGAAGGAGGCTCTGTCTTTATTTTCGCAGCAGCCTACCTTACTTGCAGATTTACGTGAGAAGAGTCGTACATGCACAGCTGCGGTGCATGAGCTTTCTCAGCCTATAACAAAATTAGGTATTATTATTGGTCCTGAAGGAGATCTTTCACCAACCGAATTGGAACAGGCTACTATTGCTGGTGTTATTCCTGTTACATTGGGGTCAAATATTCTTCGAGTTGAAACAGCCGCTCTATATGCGATTTCTGCTATTTCTGAGGCATTGTCTTAACACGTACACGGATGAGCGATTTATCGCTAGCACTTAAGCCTTCGGCGAAACACGGAGCACACGTAGTGTGGTTTTCTGGGAGAACGGAGACGCTAAAGGGACGCAGAGACGCGAGTGTGATGCACGTGACGCCAAAGGGACGCAGAGACGCTGAGGTCGCAGAGGTCGCAGAGCCGTGACACCAGAAAACACTAGCGGAATGAGCTTTGCCTTGATTATTGCTTCTCTTTCGAAGCAATTGGGCAAACCTCATCCACTAGTGTCCTCGCACAGGAGTTTATTAAGATGCGGAGGCTTGCTACGCAAAATGAAGCTGTGCTTCGCTTCATGCACCTAAGAGGTATCCAATACATCTTAGGTGCGCTTCATGCTCATTTATGAGCGCTTCATAGCACGCATGTGCTGCTTCATCCTTAAAACTCAACTGTCAAACTTTCCAACTCGCCCACTCGCAAACTGTCAAACTTTCCAAGCCTCAACACCTAAACAGTTCCATTTTTTTTGTATAGTTTGACAGTTAGATAGTTGGACAGAGAAGAAGAGGGTGGCTTGCCGCCCTAGACTCCCAACTATCAAACTCGCCCACTCGCCCACTCGCCCACTCGCCCACTGTCAAACTTTCCAAGCCTCAACACCTAAACAGTTCCATTTTTTGTATAGTTTGACAGTATGATAGTTTGACAGTTGGACAGAGAAGAAGAGGGTGGCTTGCCGCCCGGTGTTGCTGGGGCGAGAGGTGGCAGGGTGTCAGCCCTTGCCTCCTCTCGCTTTCATTTTTCCCACATTTTTTTGAATATCCATTGACCCAAAACCCAAATTTTGGTATTATTTCTCTTGAAACTTATAGAAGAGCTGTTTATTTTTTTCAAATAAATCGCTTTTTTATATGCTTTTACTATATATTATTAAGAGGAATAATATATTTTATTAACTAAAAACAAGAACTAAAATTGGAGAAGAGACATGTTCTCAAAACTAATGAAAAAAACAATAGCAGTTGCTGCTATTGCAGCTATGACATCAGTTATGGCTGCTGTAGCTACTCCTTGGTGGTCTATTGATTTCAATAGCTACGAAGAAGGAGCTAAGGTATCTGCTTCAACAGAGACCCAGGGTACCTGGACTCAACAAGATGACGACCTATCAGTCGTTACATCACAATCCCTATCCCTAAACACACAGGGTAAGGACCTACTATGGACACCTAATGCTCCTGCAGAGAGCTATGACTCTGTTATTCTTGACGCTGATGTAAAATTCGTTGCTTCAGATGTTGAGCCAACACCAGATAATTCTATGCAGACAGCTATCTACCTAAAGGCAACAGATGATGGTGATGTTCTTTGCGTATATCAGAATACAGCAGATGGTGCAGCATGGGAAGCCAAAGATGCTTTTACAATTGCTGATGGCGATACAAAGCATGTTACAATCACTATTGACTATAGCGATGAGACACCAATGGTAACACTTACTATTGGTGATACTTCAGTTGAGTATCCAGTTGCTAATGTGGCAGATAAGGTTTCTTCTGTTGCTTTCCGCGGTACAGGTGTTGTTGATAACTTCAAAGCACAGACAAGTGTTAACGTAACATACGTTGCTGATGTTGATGGTCAGGGCTTCAATACATACGCAGATGCACTTGCTTATGTTGCTGCAAATGGTGGTAATCTAAAAATCACTGGTAATTCTGCAGAAGAGCTAAGCTTTGGCACATTTACTTTCACAAAGAATGCAACAATCGACCTAGGTGGAAAAGAAATCACTGCTGCATTCGTTGTTGATAATGGTGCTCAGTTCTCAATCGATAATGGTACTGTTACTGCTCCTGCTAAAAACGATGTTATCTACATTAAGAATGGTAAGGCAACAGTTGGTAAAGATGCAACACTTTATGCTTCTACAGATTGTGCAGTATTCATGAAGAATCTAGATAATGCAGAGGCACAGCTAGCTCTTGATGTATATGGTACACTAGTTGGGGCAGAAGGCTTTGGTACAATCCAGGGCAATGGTAGCAATTTGCCAGCTTCTGAAATCTATATTCATGATAATGCTACAGTAACTAACGAAAAAGATTTGGCAATCTATCACCCACAGAATGGTACACTAACTATTGATGCTGCTACAATCGTAGGTACAACAGCTATCGAGATGCGTGCAGGTGAATTGGTTGTTAATGAGGGTGCTATTATTGAAGGTACAGCAGAGTTCAGTGCAACACCAAATGGCAATGGCTCAACAGTTCTTGGTGCAGCTATTGCTCTATCTCAGCACACAACAGAACAACCTACTTCTGTAACAGTAAATGGTGGTACACTAAAAGGTGCTCGTGCTTTCTATCAAGATAATTTAGCTTCAGGTACATCTACATCTGTATCTGCTACAATCGCAGCTGGAACAACATTAGAC
>JAFUOX010000032.1 GCA_017481725.1 Kiritimatiellia bacterium
AATGAAGAATTCAGGTAGAGTTGAGTGGTTTTTTCTCCATTCTCGCGTCTAATCGTCTTATTGTCCTTTCACCGTCTAACGTCTAATTGTCTATCGGTTGTCTCACGTCTAACGTCGTTTAACCATCTAGCGTCTAAATGTCTGAATGTCATTTATGAGGGTGTGTTGGCGATTGATGGAGATGCTCAAGGAGGCAAAGCTTAGCACCTTGCCACCTTGAGCCCCAGCAACACCGGGTGGCAAAGCCACCCTCTCCCCCACTATCAAACTATCAAACTGGCAAACTCTCCATCTCTCGCCTCCGCATCTTAATAGTCTTCTGGTCGAACACACTAGCGCTTGGAAGTTGCCTTTGCGACAACAAGAGCAAAACTAGGCAACGACAAGCGGTAGTGTTATCACAGAAACCATCACGCAAGCCCTGCGACCTCTGCGTCCTTTGCGTCTCTGCGTCCCTTTTTCGCATTTTTGAAGCGTGCTGGTGCACGCAAAGGGGCTGAAGCCCCTTTCTCCGATATTTTTCAGAAAACTCTCCGTGTCTCCTTACCTCTTTATCCTCCGCGTTTCGCCGAAGGCATAAGCGATAGCGATAAATCCGTGTACAGGAAAGCAAAAGGCGTGCATTGATTTAACGCACGCCTTTGTGGGAAGCTCGCCAACTGCTATCATTTGTTGGCGAGATGTTTTTATGGGAGTTTTATCTAATAGTGATAATTAATCCTGTTGGAACACGGCCTGTGACATAACCCATATAAAGTCCATCTTCCTTGGTGGACAAATATATGTCATGAATGTCTGGGTTGCTCTCTGCACGAGGAACAAAATTATCAACTGTTGGTGCAGCACCGGAGTCAAAGGTTGCTTCACTCCAATCAAGTAACTTGATTTCGCTACCACGGATTGGAGAGATGGTAGGATCAGTATCAACATCAACATAGACTGGTCCTGAAAGCTTTAGCACTGATTCTGGTGCAAGCTTAATGCATCCAATAAGGTCGTTTGATGAAGCAACCTCTGCACGAATTGCTGAGTTTGCTTCAAATGTTAGCTTACCACCTATTGTTAGAGTACCACCCTTGTTCCACTCACCACCAAATAATGCAGCGCCACTCTTTATAGTAGTTCCTTCCTCTGTGGAGATATTACCTGTACCACCAAGACCTGAACCAGAATTTACTGTATTTGCACGTGATACTAAACTAGAGTTTACAAGAAGATTACCCTTTTCTGATACGTTAATCCTGCCTGTGAAGTCTGTATTCTCAGCTTCAAGAGCAAGATAACCACCAAAATTGTTACCAGAGAATATCCATGTCTTATCGCGACTGCCAAGCTTCAAAGAACCACGAAGGCGTGCAGCTACAACATGATTTGTACTTTCGAAATAAGTAACTGTATCCCAGTATTGTCCTAGCTCGTAGCGGATTGGATTCATAAAGATAATTGTTCCATCTGCAAACTCAGAGCGATTTCCAAACATAAAACGTGATGGATATGCATAGAATGAATCGTAAGTCTTTCCATCAACATCAACAGCACCTGTATTTGTCATCTTAATTGATACAGCATCACTTGTTGTGTTGGTGAGGTTCATTGTTGGATCAGCATTCCAGCAAACAGTACGATCTCCACCAAAGCCTGTAAAGCCCCATCTGAAAGAATCTGCTTCTGTTTGGAATATACGAGGTTCTGATGAACCATCTAACATTGGAGTATAATCACGATTTAAACCTAGTGTTGTTGATTTGTTCTTTTGATTAATGTATAACTCTCTACTTGGTGGAAGGCCTGCTACAGTTTGTGGATAGAAGCAACCACCTTTTAAATGAATATATGATTTAATAGATGGGTCATACAAAGATGTTTCTCCTGTAACAATAAATGCACCTACACCTCTCTTAACACCTACCGCAAATTCATCATTTGATGAATGTCTACGAAGAACAACATTTGATACAACCAAATCTGCTTCAAAATATGATTGATCATAATCTCGGATACTCCATTCAAAAGTTGCCTGAGGGAAAACAAATGGAGCACCATAAAAATGTATTTTACGTCCTGGCCAACCATTGTCCACATAAATTTTTGTCACACGTGGAAATACTAATGGCTTGCCACTTTTATTTTCAATAGATGCTGGATCACCCGTAAAATATAGCTTACTAACATTTGTCATTGCATTAGAACTTGCCAATGTCAATCGAGCGTGTTCAACATTTAACTGTCCCATAAAGTCTTGAGAATTACCACCCAAGACTGTATTACCACGTCCATTGATACGGAATGTTGTGTTTGACACTCCCTCTGGCAGCATGAGGTCTCCGTTTAAATATAGCCATGCATCATTTTCACCTATAGAAGTAATTAATATAGACTGATTATCGTTTCTGGAGAAAAGAATTGGGTTACTTATCACATTAGTACCATAAGTTGCATGAGTAATAGGCTTCTCACCACTCATTATTAGCACACCAGTACCACTCAAATCATATCCGCAACTGTGGTATCCACCGAAATGGTTTTGATCTATAGTAGTACTTGTATCTGCTGTAAAACTCAATGATGGCATTACTGTATCTTCATTGATAATAGGGCTAGACTCTGCAGGCATTGTAAAGTATAGAGTCTTTTCTGCTTCTGGTAGTCCTACATCATAAACATATGCATTGGAATCAGAGACATTCTCAGATAAGCCAGACCAAACATTATTCCCATTAACAGAGAATTCATCAATACCGCTCACCATATCTACGAATGAACTTTCCCCCATATCATTGTATGCAATAACACGGTAGTACTGAGGCGATGATGATGGGAAATTATCAAGTACGAAGCCTGAAACTGTCGCAGTGTCAGTTGTTACATCAACATCAAATGATTTCGATCTTTCAGGATTTGTAAAATCACCCGTAGAAGATGCTTGAATTACAATTTTGTTAACTTTGTTAGCAACACCTAAACGGATAAATGAGATAGAAATCTCTGGATAAATATGACTATAGTTGAGACTTGTCCTGAACGCAGGAGCTGGGCTGTATGTTGATTGTGAGGTTGGTATAGAAATACTTTCATTAGAATTATTATTAACCGAAACAACACGAGCATAATAGACAGCACCTGGTGTAAGGTTAGAGAAAACAACCTCCTCAGCACCAACACCATTCAACGCTAGGCGTTTTGTCTCAACAATACTATTGAAGTCTTCATCGCTTGCTAGCTGTACATCTGCGGTCAAAGAAGAAGCACCAAGACCAACATCTAGACATGTTGCGGAGAAGGTTAGCTCTGTGTAGGTTATTTCCTCTATACCAATTCTAAACACAGGAGAATTATTTGATCCTTCTGATTCAAACATTTCTAACATTCCGACAGTTAAAAAGGTCTCAGGCATCTGAGCGGCATAGGTTGCTGCGATAGTTTCTGCGGAGAGAATGGATTTTGACAAGCGAGCTTCATCCATAATTCCTTTAAATTCTTGTCCGCCCCACTGGTTGCGACCAAGCCACATTTCTGTAGAATTTGTAGTATCTCCAAATCCACTAGCATTACTTGTTAGAATCAATTTACCATTTAGATAAATTTTTAGTCCAGAACTACCTGGAACAAATGACATAGCAATATGGTTCCACTCACCAACAGCTCCAAGGTAATTTTCTTGAGAATTAATCTTTAACTCGTGATCCTGCTTACCTGGTGTAGTAATTACAAAATTATCTCTATGTTTAGATCTAATGGAAATAAATTTATCTTTACCAAAGAATGCTCGTCCATATTGTGTATCATTATAAGCACCATAATTAACCCAGCTCTGGAAGGTAAAGCCATTTACTAGTTCTGCATTTGAAAGATTTGTTCCACAAGACACACCCTCATTAGATGCACCTGAGAATGAAACAGCAGAGCCTGAAATACCATCTACTACGGAAAGGCCTGCAGTTCCAGTACCATCGTTATTGCCAGCAGCATAATCTACTGGGTTTGTGCTTTCCATGTGCCAAACACTAACAAAATCACTCCATGGGTCATCTGGGCAAAGTGTTTTACCAGTTACATCAGAACCATAGCACATGACAAATTCTGTACCCTGTTCTACTGATGGTAATATTACCCAAGCATAAGATGTTCCTGTAGTATCCCAAGTATCAATTTCAAATGGGAGAGCATTTCCCATTAGATCAATAAAACAAATATCTTCACCTGTTTCAGGGTAATTTATGTCTGAATAACTAAACCCGTCAATAGTTGCAGGTGAAATTTTTACTAGCACAGGCAGATTAGCTACTGCTGTTTCTCCTTCATAGCCAGAAACAGTAAATTTTACACCAAACTTGTGAGAACCCATGATAGGTTGTGGCAATGAAGACTCAGCAACTAGTGTTAGCGATAGCATAATAGAGAATAAAGCTATCATTGATTTAAAGAATTTTATTTTCATAGAATTATCCTAATTTGTTAAATTACAAAACTTTATATAGGTAAAATAATATCATATTGTTACCGTTCACTGCAAGAAATAATCATTTTTTTGTGAACGAAGCACGACGGGATGCACGGGATGCACGGAACGCGAAACATGATGCACGTGACGCACGAGACGCCAAAGGGACGCAGAGACGCAAAGGACGCTGAGGTCGCAGAGACGTAACGCAAAAAAACACTAGCGGAATGAGCTTTGCCTTGGCTATTGCTTTATCTTTCGAAGCAATTGGGCAAAACTCATCCTCTAGTGTCCTCGTACAGAAGATTATTAAGATGCGGAGGCAACGCATTATAGTAAACGAAGAATGAAGAATGAAGAATGAAAAATGAAGAATTCAGGTAGAGTTGAGTGGTTTTTTCTCCATTCTCGCGTCTGATCGTCTTATTGTCCGTTCAACGTCTAATGTCTAATGTCTACCCAGTTATCTCACGTCTAACGTCATTCAATCGTCTCGCGTCTAACGTCCCACTTCGCACGTCTTGACACCACGTGCAGCAGCTCCGAATCTTTGCCTTCTTTGTTGTCAAGCACACTAGCGCTTGGAAGTTGCCTTTGCGACAACAAGAGCAAAAATAGGCAACGACAAGCGGTAGTGTTATCACAGAACCCACCACGCAAGCCTCCGCGACCTCTGCGTCCTCTGCGTCTCTGCGTCCCTTCTTCGCACTTCTAGCCACCACATGCATCTGCTCCGAGCCTCCTAACCTCCCCGTTTCGCCGAAGGCTATTGTGAGAGAGACATATTGTCATATATGTATGTGATATTTTGTCACATTTGCACATGTATGATTTTTCTCGCTTGCTATTTGGTTTTTTAAAATACATCGCTCCACATAAATTTATATTTTTAATAATCTTTTAATTATAAACCATTTAATTTATGGGATTTATTTCAAAAATAATAATAAATATTTTTTAAAATTTTACTTATTTTTAAACATTTTTTTGGGGTTGGCACGGCAATTGCTTAATAAGTGGCACAAAGAATTTAACAAAGAAAGGAAAATTATTATGACACAAACTAATTATAATTGCATTGCTCCATTACCATTGCTTATGGATCAGTTTTTAAAAGAATTTCTTGATATCGATCTAAGTCATCCAGATTCTAAATTAAAAACAAACATCTACACAAATGAGAATGGCAATTTATATGAGTTTTCATTACCTGGTATTGATAAAAAGGATATTGAAATCACATTTGAAGACAATATTCTCTCTATCCAAACCCAAAATGAAGATGGTTTAAAAAACAAAACTTCTATTACTATAAACTATAAGGTAGAAGAAGATAAAATTACATCTTCTCTTGAAAATGGCATTCTTCGTATAACAATGCCAAAGCTTGTAGAAGAAAAGAAAAATATCAACATCACAATTGCTTAAGGAGGTTTATTATGATTTATAATGATGTACGTTTTGATACTGGACTAACAGATATTAAAGAAAAAGAGCTAGAGAATTCTTATGAGTTTAATTTCTCTTTGCCTGGCTTTTCAAAGGAAAACATTGAATTAACAGTTCAAGATAATGTTTTGCAGGTTAATGCTAAAAGCGATTATAAAGCACCTGAGGGCTATAAGCTTGTAAAATCAGATTTTGCTATAAAAGATTGCTTCTTTAAAGCAAATATACCAGAAAAAGCCGATCGTGAAGCAATATCTGCTAAATTAAACAATGGTATCTTGACTGTTTCTATCGCTAAAAAGCAGATTCAGAAAAAGGTCATCAATATTGGTGACTAAATGCTGATTTGCTGTGTGGAGAGTGCGGTAGTAAAGCTTTATGCTCTACCGCACTTAAAACACACCATTGTATAACAAACCTATTTGCCCTTCATCAAGGAGAGCAGAGTTAGCTCAAGCAAATCCTTTGGATTTGTTCCAATGCTAACCATCTTTACATGGGCCTCTATAAGCTTCATGCGGGCAAAACGCAAGGTGATCCTATCCCAATTTTTTACCTGAGCAGCAATTCTTGAAGCCTGCCAGCCTGAAATTTTATATTTACCTAAATCTGCAAGAGCTGCCTCATCCTCGCCTGTTAAAGCGTCAGACCAGCTAACATTCATTTCTGTTCTTCCATAAAAGGAGCTACCAGCAGATAAGCGTGCATACCCGTGCTTTATGCAATCAACTAAAATTAAAAGTTCGTTAGTTCTTTGCTCTAGCTGACCAATCAAAAACACAGGATCAACCCTTAAATCATAAAGATTATGCAAAATGCGTAGTACCTTATGTGCGTTGCGCTCCCCATAGGCATCCAATAAATCCCATGGCTCCTGCATATTGGACATTGTAACGATTGAGTCAATATCCTGAATTGTCGGAGCTTTATCTGAGGTATATAAAAATAGCTTGTCTAATTCGCTAATAAAAACACGAGAGGAGGTTGTTATCATACTGCAAAAATATTCCTGCTCCTTTGCCCCCATCTCTAGCTTGTGTTCAGCAAGATAATTATTAAGTAGCTTTTTAAAATCTGCAGTGGTTAGCTTACCTTTTTTGCCAACAGCTATTTCCTCAAAGGAAACCTTACCTGTCTTTTCCAAAGCAACAAGCTGCTTGCAAAAGCTATATTTCTTGCTAAAGCTTGTTGAGGTAATTACTATCTCAATTCCATCTGGTAAATCACCTGACAAAAATTCTAATAGCTGTGAAAGCATCTCTTTAATTGCTTCTGATCCCATTGTGCGATCGCTACCTAGAAAGGAAGCATTTTTTAACCACACTAATTTTTCTGAAGCAAAAAGATCTATTTGACGGATTGCATCACAAAAACGACTAACCGCCTCTATGGTTGTATCAATCGTATCGGTGGCTCCATCAATTATTTCCTTTGACACAGCTTCGCTTTGAGAAAGCTGAGCAACTAAAGCATCTGCCTTCCCTGCCAGAATATAATCATCCTCGCAAACTAATACATGTATCCGTGGAGCCACTACCATTACCTCTTACTTGCTACTGATTTGACCTGTTCCTCTAACAAGGTATTTTGTTGTGGTTAAATCAGACAAGCTTATTGGACCACGAGCCCCAAGCTTATCTGTGCTTATTCCCACATCAGAGCCTATACCAAACTCTGCACCATCAGTAAAAGCTGTTGAAGCATTTATATAAACGATCGCTGAATCAACCTTGCGTGTAAATTCATTTTGGCTTTCCTCTGATTCGGAGATTATAACATCTGAAAGATGAGAGCCATTATCGTTAATATGAGCAATAGCCTCTTCAATTGATTGAACAGCACCTATAACAATATTTGGATCATAGGTTTCATCAATCCAATCTGTAGTAGAAAGTTCACGAGAAGCTGGAATAAATTGGCGAATTTTTTCATCCGTAGCATAGCTTATGCTATCAAAGCTTTCTGCCTGCTTCAAAAGCTCTTCACAAAATTCCTTTGCTATAGCTTCATGAACTAAAACCGCATCAACCGCTGAGCATACGAAGCAATCAAAGCAACGTGAATTTAAAACAACTGCTGCTGCCTTCTCAATATTTGCCTCTTTATCAACATAAGCATAGCACATTCCTCCTGAATGCTTCAAAAGAGGAATACCTGCATGCTCAACCAAATCATCAACAAAGGAGCGGCGGCCTCGGACAATGCCAACATCAACCAAGCCCTCCATCGAGGTCAAAATTCTTGCTTCCGCTACATTATTTTCTCCGCAGCGATATTGTATTGCAAAATCTGGAAGCCCGGCAGCCTTTGCTCCCTCCTGAAAAGCAGTCATTAGAGCCTTTATTGACTCAGCAGAATCCTCATCTGCTATGATCACAAGAGCATTACCGGTCTTGACACATACTGCAGCTGCAATAAGTGAAACAAGCGGGCGAGTTTCTAAGCATAACCCTACTACACCTATCGGCACACGCAGACGGACAATCTCCAAACCATTAGGACGAATCCAGCTACTAATTTCTTCACCGATAGGATCTTCCATATCAGCGATAATGCTGCAGGCATCAATAACACGACGAAGCTTTCGCTCTGTTATTTCCAAACGTTCAACAAATCCAACAGAACGGCCTCGGACCTGTGCTTTTTCTACATCAATGCGATTAGCGGACAATATTTTATCTGCTGACTCTTCTAAATACTCAGCAATAGAATAAAGTATGTCACGCTTACGACGACTACTTAAGCCCACCAACTCACGCTTTGCAGCCACAGCATTGGCTGTCATTGCTCTGATTTCTTTTTCTATCATACGAAAAACAATAAAAAATTATTATACTGGTGAACCTGAGAACAATGTTCCCACATCCTCACCCTTAATAATTTTTGTGATGATATCCTTACGTGTTCCATCTGCAATCACCACATTGCAGCCAGCCTTTGTACATAATGAGGCTGAGCGAAGCTTAGAATCCATTCCTCCCTTTGATAAACCACCGGAGGTTGGTTTAACAAGCTTCATTATTGACTTATTGATTGCTTCAACAAAAGGTACGCGACGCGAACGCCCACACTCACAATTTTCTCGTAAGCCATCAACTGTAGATAACAAAATCAAAAGATCCGCACGTGTTTGACGTACTACTAGAGAAGCAAGATAATCATTATCTCCCAAAGAGAGCTCTGCCTTACATTCCTCATCAGCAACAGCATCATTTTCGTTGATGATAGGAACAACTCCTCTAGCAAGAATATGATCCATAGTACGGCGAAGATTTGCTAGGCGTATCTTTCTATCAAAATCATCATGTGTCAAAAGCACCTGACCAGTTAGAATTTTTTCTTGTGCAAAAAATTCTGTATATTGTGTCATGAGCCGCCCCTGACCGATAGCAGCACACATCTGCAAATCAGGCACTGCTGTTGGACGCTTATCAAGCTTCAATGCTTCCATACCGGCAGCAATAGCTCCAGAGCTAACAATAACTACCTGATAGCCGCTTTTGTGTAGCTGTGCCACTTGCTTTACAATGCTTTTAATTCGAGCAACATCGGGTCGACCCGTCTTGCGTACTATAACGCGGCTGCCGATTTTTACGACAACACGACGGGACTCAGGAATGCTTGCTCTGAATTTATTACTGCTTGTAATCATAGAAACCTCTGTAAACTAACAACGGGAAGTATAATTTTTATTTATCCAATTGCGATATTCGCCTGTGCGAACTGTATCAATCCACTCTGTATTTTCTAAATACCATTTTACTGTTTTTTCAAAACCAGAATCTGCATCAACCGTCTGCTTCCAGCCAAATGTTTGCTCAAGGCGGGTGCAATCGATTGCATAGCGTAAATCGTGACCTGGGCGATCCTTCACATAAGTAATAAGTGAAGTACGTGGCTCTCCGCTTGGCAATGGAGCAGCTAGCTTATCAACTAATGCACAAATTCTATTTACTACATCAATATTCTTTAGCTCACAGCGACCACCAATTGTATAGGTCTCACCAAGCTCTGCCTTTTGCATAATTGTCCAAATTGCTGAACAATGATCCTCAACAAAAAGCCAATCACGCACATTCAAGCCCTCACCATAAACAGGCAATGGTTTGCCCTCTAATGCATTAAGAATCATAAGAGGAATTAGCTTCTCTGGGAATTGATATGGACCGTAATTGTTTGAGCAATTAGAAATTGTTACTGGCAAGCCATATGTGTCATGGTAAGCACGAACAATATGATCTGAAGATGCCTTGGAAGCAGAATATGGGCTGTGTGGACAATAAGGTGTTGTCTCTGAGAACATTCCCTCTTCACCCAAGCTGCCAAAAACTTCATCTGTGCTTACATGATGGAATAGAACAATCTTATCCATACGCTCACGTGCTGCCTGAAGCAAATTAAAGGTTCCAACAATATTTGTCTGGATAAACGAATCAGGAGAAACGATTGAACGGTCAACGTGTGATTCAGCCGCAAAATGACAAACAGCATCAATGTCATATTTATCAAAAACATCATTCACCATAGCCTTATCACAAATATCTCCGTGAACGAAAATATAGCGCTCTGGAAATTCCTTTTCCAAATACTCTAAGCTATGTGGATTACCAGCATAGGTCAACGCATCAAGATTGATAACACGACCCTGAAAACCAGCATCTTTTAAAATATAACGAATAAAATTAGAGCCGATAAATCCTGCTCCACCTGTAACTAATAAATTTTTAAATGTTCTCATTTTTTACCTCGCCCTATATAATACTAAAAAAAAAAATTGTTAGCAACTGCCGAATGCATCATTACAGCAATTCAATAAAATGCTTTCTATAATCAAATTTCATCAAAATTTGATATTATTTTAATACATTTTCTTATTACTAAGCCTTTGATACTTATCAAATAGCTTTTTACACTCTTCTCTGTCTAAAACAAAGCTAGATACTCTCTTTTCTGGTGACTCAAAAAATTCTTTATCTCTAAACCCTATTGTTTCTGCATCCTCAATAGAGCAACCATAATATATCTTTGAAATATTACTCCACAAGATAGCACCTAAACACATTGGACATGGCTGTCCTGTTGTGTACAATTCACACCCGGATAAATCATTTGTCTTTAATTTAGCACAAGCATTTCTTATTGCTGTTATTTCTCCATGACATGTTGGGTCTTTCTTTTTTATCACCTCATTATGCCCTTTGCCAACGACTTCTCCATTTTTTACAATAACACATCCAAATGGTCCACCTTCTCCATTTGTAATACCAAAGGTAGCCTCTTCAATAGCCATTTCCATAAACTTATTCATGACAGCTCCTTAAATATTTCGTTCAAAATAAATTTAGTCAAAATCTGAGAGCTTCCACTCATCAAACCATTTAATTATTGGCTTATCACCTTCAAACAATATTGGCAACCACACATAATCCGCTTCGGATGTATTTCCCTCAAATGGGAAATTATGCTCCAAACGAAATTGCTTTGCTTCCTCCCAGCGTCCTTCAAGAAACATCATTTCATAGAAGATCTTAATTTTATCATAATTCATATACATACCATTTGGCACCCATCTATCAGCAACAGCAATATACAAATCCTTTTTTCCCTGCACCTTGAAAACGTATGATATTTGACTATGGAAAGAGGTATTACTTGGATCTCCTTCATGTGCATCACCTAATACCGTAAATGGTCCATGATATGTTTCTGCAACGGCAAATTCTGAAGGATTTGGCAAATACCCAGTTGTGCCACTTGTCACAAGATACTTTTTAAAGTTTCTTTCAAAAAATGCAGGAGCCTCGCGTACATATGGAGGACATCTCCTTGGAAAATGTGTACTATAATAACCAGTAGCACCAGTGTAATCATCTGTTAAATCTGCACAAATGAGCTCGCTATGTACTCGCTCAAAATACCAATATGCCTTTTTGTCTGATGCAACCACCAAATCAAAATCCCCGTCACTCATTCCTAAAGGACGGTAATGCTCACGAATTTTTGTGTATGGTCCTAAAATATTGTCTGCCGTTAGAACAGTCATACTTTGAGTACCATTTTTCTCCATGATCTTTATCCAACAAACATATTTCTTTGTTTGTTCATTATAAATTATGTGAGGCCTATCCATACAAACAGAAGGATGCAAGGTTGAATTTTCATCGTTTGGCTCGGGTTCAATTATTAGCCCTTTATCCTCCCAATTATATAAATCAGTTGATGTATAGCATCTTACACCCCAATGCCAAATTTTCTCTTTACCAGTTGTAAATTCTTTATTTTCTCCATACCAATAATAGATTCCATCAATATACATAACAGAACCACCATGTGCCTGGATACGCTTACCATTTGTATCTAACCAAGGCTTGCCAGGGAAAAAGCTTTTGTTCATAAATTACCCTCTCTCTATATTTAACACAAATATTAAACTATAAAAATACCACTAATTATTGGAATTAATTTAGTATTAATTCATTATAAATCGGATATGTTGTTTTATCCTTCTCTGTTATTTCTCTCAACACCTTGCAAGGCACACCAACGGCAATAACATTACTTGGGATTGATTTTGTAACTACACTCCCAGCTCCAATTATTGAATTATCTCCAATTTCTACACCAGCTAGAATTGTGCATCCTGCACCTATCCACACGTTATTGCCCACCTTTATTGGCTTTGCAATTTCCACTCCGGCTTTTCTCATTTCTGGATCAATCGCATGCTCTGCCGTAGTGAAGCAGCAATTCGGTCCAATAAAAACACTGTCTCCAAAGCTCACTCCGCCACCATCCTGAATTACCATATTGTGATTGGCATAAAAGTTTTCACCAACTGTAATATGATAACCATAATCACACCAAAATGGTGGAACAATCATAGAATTATTCCCCATACTTCCTAAAAATTTTTTTAGAATTTTTTGCTGTGCTTTATTATTGTTAGGAGATAACTTGTTGTATCGATGACATATTCTTTTTGCTTTTCTAATTTCTTTTTCATAAGCAGGATTATAGCATCCCTGAAAAAAACAATTGAGAGGTATATTGGGTTTTTCACTCATAATAAATTTTCCGTTACTTTTTATTTCTACAAAACTATTTGTTTATTATTTGCTCGGAAAACTTGTATTTATTAACCTTGGCCTTTGTCGTATCTATTTTATACACACAAGCACTTGTGGTAATAATTTTACGCCAGAGTATCCATGCAGAGAATGAACCAGAGGTTTCCACCTCTGTTTTCAATTCTCCGAGCGTACTTTCTGCACCATAAGATAAAGCTTCTCTTTCAATAAGCTTTACATTATTATCAACCGTTACTGTATCTGTAAACCAATCACAACCAGCAGAATTAGGATTCTCTATATCGCCACACCATATTGGCCATATTCCAAATAAATAATATCCATAATTTTCCACAACGATCGATGCAACCGGTTGATTAGGACTCAACACATTTATTTTAGGAAAAGACTCTGACTTTTGCACTGTTGCACAACTAGATACAAATAAGAATAAGCTAAAAATAAAAATATATGCTTTCATATTATTTGCCCTCCTCTATCTGGTCTTTCTTTAATTCAATATGATAAATTTCATTCGTCTCAGAAAGCTTAACTAAGGTTGCAGAGAGCTGCACCTCCTTATACCAAAACAAACCAAAGGTTGTGCCAAATATTGGTATTGCAGAAAAGCTACAGGTAGAATGAACCATTGGCTGCACATGCACAACGGCTGCACCTTCTTTATCTGCCAACTCTGATAAATACTTTTGCGTCTTATCTAATGTGGCTCCATCAGAAAAAAACGTTGTGCCTGTGCCTGTTTCATTACCTGTAAACAAAGGAATACTTCCAAATAAATAATAACCGTAATTACTGATAAAAACCTGCTCACCTGGAACCACAATTCCGCCCTCTGTAACATATTCTGTTGATGAGCGCTCTATAGACATACAGCCACTACACAACAATACACTAAAAAAAACAAAAATAAATCTTTTCATAGGTCCTCCCTTCAAATAGATTATTTCATGTTTACATATATTGTAGTACTTTTAATGCTTAAAATAAAAGCGTAAACTTGGCTTTACCATAATTTTTTTAAATAATTCCCTATCGGAAATTACACGTGCGCTTTGAATTTGTTTGCGAACTTTTTTTCTCAATGCAGCAGTTTTTTTATACTTTGGGAAAACCTTAAAATAGGCTGACACCATTCCCCATTTGAAGCATACTATGCTTCTAAGAAAATTTGCTAAGTTTATTAAATAAAATCTTGGGAGAATATACCACCTACCATAATTATCAAAAAGCGTATTAAATGAAAAAAGAATATTGGCTATATATTGTGACCAGATTTCTGACTGAGCAAATTTTCGTGAGGTTTGCCCCATTAAATGCTGTATTGGTTTTGTTCCAACAAAATGAACTTCTCTTCCTGCTAGCCATACACGATGACAAAAATCTGTTTCCTCATAGTAGCTTTTAAAATCATCGTAAAAAAGCACCCCATTAAGACATGTAAGTAGCTCTCTATGGAATAACATAAGAGCACCCTTCACACTAAAGACAGATAATGTTTCCAGCTGTTTTACTGGGTTTTCAAGTGCCTCTAAAAAATACCTATTTTTTTGAATTCCAAATGGTGTTAGAAATGTTCCACAGGAATCCAATTTATTTTCACAATTTGGTAAAAGCATTGTCCCTTGAACAACACCGACCTCTGAATGCTCCTGCAAATATTTAATCAAATCAGAAAAAGGCTCTTCATCAATTATTGTATCATCATTTAAAAGAAGAATATAATCTATTGTGCAATAAGGTAACCCTAAATTATTACCTCCAGCAAAACCAAGATTTTCTTTCACGTCAATGTACTTTGTGTTTTCATACTCTGCCACAAGTAGCTTCGTGGCAGAGTCATTTGCATTATCTACTACAATAATTTCTGGCAATACTCCACAAGAATGTTTTAATGAATTTAGGCATTGCCTAAGTATTTCTCCATTATTGTAAGTGACTATTATTATGGAAAGCCTATCCAACATAATGTATTATATTAGTAAATTTAAAATCCACCAAATAACAAACCAGAGAATGTGCTTAAGGTATTTGCTTCACGCATATCATCAAGCATTTCCCTAACATCTGTTACTGCACCATTAACATTTCCATACAGCTCATCATCCTCTGATAAGAGTTTACCAAGAGTGCCTTGTCCAGTAACAAGCCTATCAGAAACAATACGTAGATTTTCAACTGTTGCATTAAGATTTGTGTACATTTCATCGTCAGAAGAAAGTAGCTTTCCTAGTGTTCCTTCGCCACGCTCTAGTCTATCTGCTATTGAACTAATATCAGCAACTGCTGAATTTAAATTTGTATATAGCTCATCATCAGAAGAAAGAAGTCTGCCTAATGTGCCCTCGCCTCTATTTAATCTACCAGAAATATCTGCTATGTCTTTAGAAAAAGCCTCAAGATTTTTAAGAGCATCTGAATCTAAAAATTCACGAACCTTAGCAACAGCCTCAGCAGCATCCTCCATCAAATCTGATGGCTTTTGACCTACCAATGCTAATGTATCTTTTACCTCTGGCTTGGTGTTCGTTCCTTCTGTAATTACCATCTGGCGTCCACCAAGAATAGATGTAGCGACAACTGTAATTTCATAATCCTCATAGAAAACAACTGGTGCTTCTAGCTCTGCTCTAATATGCACACCATCTCTAGCATAAAAGACCTCTGTGACTGCACCAACTGTCGTTCCCTTTGCAATTACAGGATCGTTTCTACGTAATCCCATTGCATCTGGCATAACAACCTCAATTTTTGTCAATGCATCTCTAAATAATGTTGCTCCAGAAATAACAATTGTGAAGATTGCTAAACCAACAAACATTAGCACAACAAATAGTCCTACAATAAACTCCATTTTAAGTTCTGCATTTTTCTTACTCATAATTTTATAACTCCTTTTCCCAGCTTCCTCTTGTTGTAATATATTGTGCATCTAGGAAAGCTTTGATTTCTGGTATGTCTGATTTTATAAATTCTGTTGGTGTGGCTGTTGCTAGCAAATGCGAAGAATGCAGCATTCCAATTCTATCAGCAATTGCAAGTGCACTATGCATATCATGTGTAACAACTACACTTGTTACACCAAGTCTTTGAGACAAACTTGCGATGAGTTCATCAATTTTTCTTGAGGTAACTGGATCTAGTCCTGAGGTTGGCTCATCATAAAGAAGAATTTGTGGCTCGGTAACAATTGCACGTGCAAGCCCCGCACGCTTTTGCATTCCACCAGACAAATCTGCTGGATATGCTTCTATGGCATGAAGTAATCCTACTTTATCAAGAGCATCACGTACCCTATCCTCAATTTCCTTTTCAGATAGCTTTGTCTTTTCACGCAATGGAAGAGCCACATTGTCAAAAACATTCATCCATGCTAACAAAGCCGCACTCTGAAATAAATATCCAAACTTTGAACGCAAATTTGAAAGCTCAGCATTATTAGCTTCATTTATACAAGTACCATCTATCCAAACTCTGCCACTTGTTGGAGCAAGTAAACGAATCATTAGCTTCAAGGAAACACTCTTACCTGTTCCTGAAGGACCAACAATGCAAAAGATTTCTCCCTTCTTGATTTCGTATGATACATTATCAAGAATGGTTCTTGATCCAAAGCTTTTGGTTACATTTTCAAATTTTATCATTAGTAAAATAACCTTGTAACAAAATAACCAACAATCAAAATAAGTAGGAAGCAAGTAATCACGCAACGGCGTGTCGCTTTACCTACACCCACGGCACCATGGCTTGTTGAAAAGCCTTCATAACAAGCAACTGTTACAATTATGATTCCAAATAAAAATGCTTTAAACATGCCTACTAAAAATGGACGCAATGAAGCAAAATCAAATGCATTCATCCAATAAACTGTGAATGGTACAGAAAGCTGTGTATAACCCACTACAGCTCCACCTACCAATGCTAGCACACATGTATAAAAAGAAAGCATTGGAACTGTAAACATCATTGCAACCATTCGTGGCATAACAAGAAAACGCAATGGGTCAATTGACATTATCTCCAATGCTGCAATTTCCTCATTTACCATCATTGTTCCAAGCTGGGCTGCCATTGCTGCACCAACGCATGCTGCTAATACAAGACCCGACATAAATGGCCCCATCTCGCGTAGCACTGACGCCATCACTGCCGAACCAATCAAATTTTCTTGATTGAATCTTCTTAATTCAATTCCGAGCTGCAATGCCAAAATCATACCAATAAAAAATGCAACTACGGATACTACAGGTAAACTTTTTATTGCACAGCTGTATATTTGTGAAACAACCTCTTTGCGTTCTCGCTTATTTATTAGACCACGCATTCCAGCAAAAGCACCAATGCATATTGCTGATGCTCTACCTACCTCAGCGATTACATCGAGTAGATAACGCCCACATCTTCCAATTAAAGTTTTTGGCTCTGGCTTGAATATAGGTTCTCTTACAATCATAAAATATCTTAATCTCCAAAAAACCACAAAAATCTTGTGCTTGATTTTTCTCCATCATAGCTTTTCCCAAAAAGCCCATAAAGAATAGACCACTCTGTCTTTTCCCCTTCACGCTTTCTATTGTAGAAAGGAAAAATATGAGTGCGACTATATTCTTTACCATAGCCTCGAGTATATAGTCCCCACAAAAGCTCATGGTCTGTACGGGCTAATTCAGTATCGTGGCCATATGTATATAATGTAAATACATCTAACAAATTTCTTGATAGCAACCCAGAACGCTTGCTCAATGAAAAATCTGGAATTTTAATATATGTGTCATTTGTATCATTACGAGAAGAATATAATGGCCAAATTCTTAAATAGTCTTCAACAAGAGTCTCATACTGTCCATCCTTGTCAGTATCCTTATAAATTTCAGATGAAAGATAAAGTGGATTTATAGCAAAGAAATTTTCCTTTTGATTTCCTCTACGAGCCTCACGTGTGCAAACAAATGGCCACATGTACCAGGTTGAATCTAGCTTGCCTTTATCATCCCATTGATGAATATAAAAAGGAATAAAATTACGTTTATGATATTCTCTATCGTCCCAAATTTTAACTAACGGCCAAGGGAAATTTAAATTACGATAGGTAGGGGTTTCACCGCGACCATATGCAAAGCTGAAGAATGGAGGCAAAAACAAATAACGTTCTTCATTTTCTGTATCTACATGTCCAGCAATCGGGAATAACATCCATGATGAGCCAGGGTTGCGTCCGTAATACTTTGCTTGATTCCAAATTGGCCAAAGCACAAAATATGAATCCTGCTTTCCTTCCCGATGAGCTTCTCCATAAAATGGGAAAACTCGAAAAGCTGAAATGCCATTTCCTTCAGTTTTACTATAAATTGGCCAAAGAATACTGGTTGTTGTTTGTGAGCCATGCTTATATTTCATCCAAACTGGCCACATAGTAAATGAAATATAATCAAAATACATTTCTTTAATAGTACCATGTATTGGGAAAAAGGCGGCATAATCTTCATTAGCTTTAGTTGTTCCCCAAAAGAAGAATGGGAAAAACCAATGGCGATCGCGTGAGGCAGAATCTACGGTATTAAAATCAGTCCAAAACCAAATTAGAAAACGCGAAGCCTTATAATCTCCTCTTGTATTTGTTGAATATATCGGCCAAAGAATTTCTGTTGCTGAAGCTTTTTCTGAGGGAGAATAAACGTGCGAATACAATAATGGGCGAATTGATGTACGCACTGCACCATTTGTTGTTTCTACTCTTTCATAGAAAGGACCAAATTTTTCGACTTGTGTTATTTTACGGCTGGCATTTCCTGAATCATATAGGAGATGAGCATCACGTACTCGACCAGTTGGTGCTGATGCACAACCGGTAGAGCTTAATGCTATAACTCCCAAAAATAATGTCAATAAAAAATATTTCAAATTTGCCTCATTAATTATTTTAGTTAACTAAACTATCCTAAATTGTATCATTATTTTGCTTAATATTGCAATACAATAATAAACTAACTACATATCATACATAGTTGGATCTTTTTTAGGAGACTCAGTATGAATTAGTCAACCCATATCTCTATCTGTCGGTGCAAAAAATTCTCCCATTGATAATATTTCATCTAGCTCAGCATTTGCCCCAGCTTCTCCTTCACCAGCTGCGATTCTTGCTAATGCTTCCTTCACATCCTTGTTAAACCCAATCCCACTTGTATAAAATTCGTTCATGACACAACCGACAGCCAAAATGTGGGCGCACCAATGCTCGAACCCCTTTACAAATCAGTTATGCCTAATATAATTCTAGTTGTTTGTCACAGTCATATGTGTTGTGCGTTTGCAATTTTTACCATTTTTCTTCTACTTTTATTGGACGTCCAGAAGCATCTGTTTTTACAACACGATACTCTTTTCCTGTATCCTTATCCACATATGTATTACCATAAATAGAATCTTGGCTTGAATCGTGATTTAAAATGGAATCTGGAGAATACCCGTTAACACGTCTTAATTGTCTATTAAACATATCTTGTGATTCTACTGTATAACACAAATTATCTTCTTTTTCTTCATAAGGATTTTTATAATTTGAAGATTCATTATTTACTTGTGGTTGGGATTGTGGTTGCCATTGTTGCTCTGATGTAGTTGTATTCTGTGCAGAGCCAAAAATTGAAAAGACAAACAAAATTATATATAAAATAAATCCTGGCACAACAAAAAACATATAGAAAAAACCGCAAATCCAATAAATAACATTAACCCAAAATAGTTGACATAATAAATATCTTATACCACCTATCTCTGAATAAAATTTAGATGAATTAATTAAATAAATTATAAAACAAGCTACAATAGGGACATACCAAAATTCCGCAAAACAATCTAAAAACAGTGCAATTTCAAATGGAATATTCAAATCTAAATTTCCAAAGAATAATGAATACGGAACAGAATCGCTAAGATCCAATCCTAAAAGCCAAAACTCTACTCCTTCATTTCTCATTTTAAACAACCTATACGCATTAGGAATAGAAACCCAAAGCATAAATGCATATGTTATCCATCCAGGCCACTCATTAAATGTATATTTCGATTTTTTAATATATCTGGCTTTCGTAATTTTAAATCTATCTATCAAAATAAAGGGCGACCTAAATAATAATGATATAATAAAACTAAATAGGAAAATAGATAACAAAGTACAAATTATAATTCCCCAAACAGGAAGTTGCCCAATCAATTCAATTAAATCTGTTTGATTAAATTTCATAATATTTTCTCTCCTTATAACATATGCATTACATATCATACATAGTTGGATCTTTTTTAGGAGGCTCAGTATGAATCAGTCCACCCATATCTCTATCTGTCGGTGCAAAAAATTCACCCTTTGATAATATTTCATCTAGCTCAGCATTTGCCCCAGCTTCTCCTTCACCAGCTACGATTCTTGCTAATGCTTCCTTCACATCCTTGTTAAACCCAAGTCCGCTTGCCTCAGAAAATTGCTTCATGACAGCCGCAGCCTCCTCTGGATTTGATGTGTCGGAAATTGAATCTAGCTTATCACCAAAAGCCTCAACCGCTGCCTGCATTCTTGCATCATCCATTGGAGAGTCGCCATACTCATCAGATGCATCTGCTCCAGCACCTATTGATATGCGAGAAACCTCTTTAGATAATACCGTGCCACAATGAGGACAATTTGGTATTGTTTCTGTATTTACTCTGCGAGAGAAAAAATCCATCAATAAATTACATTTAGGACAATAAAATTCATAAATTGGCATAGCTCTCTCCTAAATCTTATTTTATTAGTTGTTGTCTGTAGATTGTGGCTTTTTTCCATGACCCATAACCTTCTTATGGATTGCAATATAACCTACAACTAATAGTACAAGTGCTAAAAGTATCCAGATGTAATTATCGTGAATCAAATCCTTACCCTTTGTAACCATCTCTGGATATGTCATATCGCCTGTTGCCATACCAAAGCTATACCCAATTAGTAATAAAATCAAACCCCAAATTCCAGCACCTAACGTTGTGAAAAATGTAAAGCGCTTGAAATTCATTTTTGCTAAACCAGCTGGAATAGAGATAAGCTGACGGATTGCTGGGATGAGTCGGCAAACAAAGGTTGTTATATCTCCATGCTCCCTAAATACCTCCTCTGCCCTATCCAATGCCTCTTCCTTCAAAAAGAAATATTTTCCATATTTATGAAGGAATGGGCGGCCTAGCTTCAAGCCTAAATAATAGTTTACATAGGCTCCAACTATTGAACCCGCTGTACCTACAAGTAAAGCTAAAATCAAATCTAAAATTGGTTGACCTGTTGTCAGTTCTCCTCGATATGCTAGAAAGCCCGCAGGTATCATTACCACTTCACTTGGAAAAGGAATGAATGAGCTTTC
The DNA here is from genome assembly GCA_017481725.1 of Kiritimatiellia bacterium. Classification (GTDB taxonomy): domain Bacteria; phylum Verrucomicrobiota; class Kiritimatiellia; order RFP12; family UBA3636; genus RGIG990. Next base: position 21,369 of record JAFUOX010000032.1, read on the forward strand.
AATTGCCATTAAAAGAAAAATTATTACAAAGCCCCATACTGGTGCATGAGCAGCAACTGCTGCAATATTTTCAGCGATTATTTCAGTCATATTCTAATACCTTTCTACATACTAAATTCCACTCTTAAAAAACTGTAACATGATATTTAAATTCTTTAAATTTACATCCCTACTTGCAAGAGATGTAAACTCTATACCTCCAAATTTTTCTCTATCTGGGAAAGCTATCGTCGATGGATCTTTATAAATTGGATACAAAGTCTTTAGCATATCCAAAACTTTTTCCTTAACAACAGATCGTGGCTTTTCTCCATAAAGCCGAACAAAATTATCATGATAAATTTTCTTTAAATATTTTTCTTCTAGCTGTAGAGGAAAAATTTCTTCTCTATCATCATCAACAAAATGAAATGGTGCTTTTGCTTCAAGAAAATCGCGAGCTAAATTTATTGGATAACTAAAGTTATGCTTATATTGCTCTAGGGCCTCGCCCCAATGCCAATTATTGCTGTCGCTTCCAAAAAGTATGCGGTCAGAATACTTTATAAAAAATTCGCGAGCAGCAGTAATGTTTTTATTTAAATCAAAATATTCTTCTCCTGCAGGAACTATATCAAAGCATACTGTGGGATGGCGATCAAGAAATGCACCAAACATATCTAACTCTGCTGCCCAAAAATAAAAATGAGCAATAATTAGCTTAAGCTTTGGGTGCTTAATTAACACCTCTTCTAGCTCATCACGTAGCTGCTGCATAGAAACAAAGGTCTCATCATATTGAGGAGGAAGCAATGCTCCATCTGAATTAACCTTTTTCTCCCACATTTCATGCGGATCTCCTGTATGAAGAACTATTGGTAGCTGCAATTCCTCTACATATTGGAAAAATTTTTCATAACGAGCATCATTTAATCCATAACCATGCTGCTTGCGTAGGTTTGGCTTTCCATCAAGCAATTTAAAGCCATCACAGCCTGCCTCATAAGCCTCTTTTGCTTGCTTTAAAAGTTCATCCTCAGGTGTAAGCCCTGTATTAAAAACATGGATTAAATTTGCATTAACGTAAACCTGACTCTCCGGAGCAAATTGCTTATTTAACTTTTCTTTACAGTAAAGTGATTTTGCATTTATAGAGAAATCTACGGCACCAGAGGAATATGGAGTAAGTGCTTGAATGCACAATCTATCGTAGGAAAAATATTTCATCAGATTTCTGACAAAAGTGCAGGTATCATCTACTGTAATTGAAAGCTCTGCTCGGTCTGAATGATGAATGTGAATATGAGAATCACAAAGTGGCATTTGGTTGTAGCCGTTTTTTTCTGCATTATTTTTCATATTCAAATTTCCTTAGATTTAAAGAGCAAGAGCGAGTTAGCCTTACGACTCAACTCGCTCTATACTTTATGGTTTAATCGAAATTAAGCATTTGCCTTTTCAACTGTGACCATTGCGTTGTGACCATTTAGGTCAAGCTCTGTTGCAGCTGTCTCTGCAATAGTAAAGCTTGTGCAAAGAGTCTCTGCACAAATATATGACTGATGCTCCTTAACAGCTGCAATAGCTGCCTCATCACCAGCAAAGGTTAGAGCGATGCGCTGTGAAACCTCATAATCATTTTCCTTACGCATTGCCTGTACGCGAGAAACAAACTCACGTGCAATACCCTCACGGAGTAGCTCATCAGTTAGTGTTGTCTCAATAGCAATTGTTACAGCACTCTCGTTAGCAACTGTCATTCCCTCACGCTCCTGGCGTACAACCTGAACATCCTCTGGTAGTAGCTCAACTGCTGCCTCACCATCACCAACCTCAAGTGTAATTGCTTCGCCAGATTGAAGCTTTAGAAGTGCTGCAGAATCAAGTCCTTCGATTGCTGTTGCGGCTGCCTTCATGCGCTTGCCAAGTTTGCGGCCAAGAGTCTTAAAGTTTGCCTTAGCTGAAAGGCTAACAAACTTTGATTCATCAGAAGCAAATTCAACAGCCTTAACATTTAACTCCTCAGCAATAACTGGAGCCATTGGCTTCATTGCCTCAAGAATATCTTCCTTTGCAGAAACAACGATTGCACGAGACAATGGCTGGCGAACCTTCAAGTCCTTCTGCTTACGCAAGAAGTGACCAAGATTTACTGCGCTCTGTGCAAGTGCCATCTGCTGCTCGAGCATTGTATCGCGTGCAGCTGAATTTGCCTTAGGGAATTCACAAAGATGAACTGACTCTGGCATATTTGAACCGCGTAGATTTGTGTAAATTGCTTCAGAGATAAATGGTGTGAATGGAGCTGCAACCTTTGCAAGCTGAACAAGCACATAACGAAGTGTGCGATATGCGCTGCACTTATCTGTGTCGTTCTGTGACTTCCAGAAGCGGCGGCGTGAACGGCGGATGTACCAGTTTGTTAGATTCTCTACAAAGCTTACGAATGGGCGAACTGAGCGCTGCAAATCGTAATTATCCATTGCCTCAGCAACATCATTGATTAGAGTCTCTAGAGAAGAAACAATCCAACGATCTAGCTCATTTGTTGAGTCTGGTGTCATTAGCTCATCCTCATGCCAACCATCGACATTTGCATAGGTTACGAAGAATGAGTATGCATTCCACCAAGGAATTAGAAGATCACGCAATAGCTGCTTAACACCTGCCTCAGAGAAGCGTAGATTCTCAGCACGTACTACTGCTGAATTTACCATGTATAGGCGAAGAGCATCGGCACCATAAGTAACAATCACATCCATTGGATCTGGGTAGTTCTTTAGGCGCTTTGACATCTTCTTGCCATCCTCTGCAAGAATCAAACCATTAACTACAACGTTTTGGTATGGAGACTTATCAAACAAGCATGTGCTTAGAACTAGAAGTGTGTAGAACCAACCGCGTGTCTGATCCAAGCCCTCAGCAATAAAGTTTGCTGGGAACTTCTTCATAAACTCATCTGCATTCTCAAATGGATAATGCTGCTGAGCAAATGGCATTGAGCCAGACTCAAACCAGCAATCAAGAACCTCTGGTGTGCGGCGATATGTCTTGCCATCCTTCTTAATTAGTAGCTCATCAATATAATGCTTATGTAGGTCCTCAACCTTCTGACCTGTTAGCTCCTCAAGCTCTGCTGCAGAGCCAACGCAGATGATGTCATCTGGATCCTCTTCATTAATCCAAAGAGGAATGCAAGAACCCCAGAAGCGATTACGTGAGATATTCCAATCCTTTGCATCCTTCAACCAGTTTGTGAAACGCTTTTCACCAACATAATCTGGCATCCACTTAACATTCTCGTTATTCTTAACAAGACGCTCATGCAAATCCTCTACGCGAACATACCAAGCATCAATTGCACGATAAATTAGAGGTGTATCTGTACGATCGCAGAATGGATATGAGTGAACAAGTGTTGCCTGATAAACAAGCTTGCCCTCATCCTTTAGGCGCTTAATAATTGCCTTATCTGCATCCTTACAGAATAAGCCCTTATATTCAGGAACCTCATCTGTGAAATTGCAATCGTTATCTAGTGGATCAAATAGCTCAAAGATACCATGCTCACGTGCTACACGGAAGTCATCCTCACCGTATGCAGGAGCAATGTGAACGATACCTGTACCATCAGATGTTGTAACATAGCCATCATTCAAAACCTGGAAGCAATTTTCTGCATTACCCTTGAAGTAAGGGAATAGTGGCTCATATTTCCAGCCCTTGATATCTGAACCCTTGAAGTTTGCCACTAGCTCATAATCATCAGCCTTCTTATAGATTGCTGACAAACGAGCCTCTGCCATGATATATACAACACCCTGTGCCTTATCGCGAACTGCAACATAATCCAAATCTGGACCTGCGCAAATTGCAAGGTTCTCTGGAAGTGTCCATGGTGTGGTTGTCCAGATTAAGAAATATGTCTCACCCCACTCTGCTGGCATACCGCTTGTTGCACGTAGGCGAACAGTTACTGTTGGATCCTGAACATCCTTGTAGTTGTTACCAGCCTCAAAGTTTGAAAGCGGTGTATTTAACTTCCAAGAATATGGCATGATGCGGTGTGAACGATATACGCGACCCTGCTCCCAAAGCTGCTTGAATACCCACCAAACAGTTTCCATGAAGTCCTTGTTCAAGGTTTTGTAGTCATTATCAAAATCAACCCAGCGACCCATGCGTGTTACTGTGCGGCGCCATTCAGAAACATAGCGGCTAACCATAGAGCGGCACTGCTCATTGAACTTATCAACGCCAAGCTTCTTGATTTCATATGTTCCAGAAATGCCAAGTGCATCCTGAGCCAAAGCTTCGATTGGCAAACCATGGCAGTCCCAACCAAAACGACGCTCTACATGCTTACCACGCATTGTCTGGTAGCGTGGAATAATATCTTTAATTGTACCAGCAAGTAGGTGACCATAGTGTGGAAGACCTGTTGCAAACGGAGGTCCATCATAAAATACGAACTCATCCTTGCCCTTTGTCTGCTCTAAGCTCTTCTCAAAGGTCTTATTTTCTTCCCAAAACTTGAGGATTTCTTCCTCTAGCTTATTAAAATCTGCTTTATTTGAAACTGGTTTATACATTTTTGAATCCTTTAGTTTTTATCTTTAAATTACTTGCTTAACTCAATAATTTTTGCAGCAACCTGTTCTGCTGTAAGAGGAGTCGTATCAATAACAATGGCTCCCTCAGGTATTTTTAATGGAGCAGTCTTGCGTGAGCTATCAATCTTATCGCGATTTAATAGCGAAGCCTTTACCTGATCCGCATTCTGAATGAAGCCCTTTTGAATATCCTCCTTGTAGCGGCGTGCAGTGCGAGTCTCTGCATCTGCATCTAGGTAGAAGCGATAAGGTGAGTCTGGATACACAACAGAACCAATATCGCGGCCCTCTACAACAATATCACCAACTGAGCGCATATCGCGTAGCCACTTTGTGACTATTGTGCGAACCTCAGGTACTGCAGAAACTGGGCTAACGTGCTTATTGATTTCTGGTGTACGGATTTTATCTCCTGGCTCCTCACCATTAACCTCGTAAGCAACGCGATTTCCTTTAACTACAAAATCAACCTTCAAGCCAGTTATAAATTTTGCAACTGCTTCTGCATCATTTGTATCAATACCTGCCTCTAATGCCTGCCAGGTAGCAATTCGATACAATGCTCCAGAATCAACGTATTTAATTCCAGACATTTCTGCAATAAGCTTACTAACTGTTGACTTACCAGAAGCTGCTGGTCCATCAATACAAATTACCCTGTTCATATTTACCCTTTATGGTTATAAAAAATTATGTTTCTCTTTAAACCTATTATAATACACCAAACCCCTTGAAAAATCAACAAAACAAAGGTATTAATCTACTTGTGAAAACGGCATAATTTAATTAGCAACGCCATTTTCATCTAAAAACCACCCATTCCACCAATTAAATACCACCACGCACTTGTGTGATGCACGGGATGCCAAAGGGACGCAGAGTTTATATTCTCATTGAGGGTGGCTCTGCCGCCCGGTGTTGCTGGGGCGAGAGGTGGCAAGGTGCTAGCCCTTGCCACCTCTCGCTTTCCCCAACAATCGCCACCCCAACCCCACAAATGATATTCAAACATTTAGATGCTGGACCATTGTTTTTTGCTATCGCGTCTAATCTCGTCCGCTGCGTCCCTGTTTTCGCACTTTTGAAGCGTACTAGTGCACACAAAGGGGCTGAAGCCCCTTTCTCCGATATTTTCCAAAATTCCTCCGTGTCTCCTTTCCTCCGAAAAACCACACTATGTGTGCTCCGCGTTTCGCCGAAGGCCAGAGCACTAGCGACCATCAGGTCTCTGCGTCCCTTTTTTCGCACGTCTAGCCATCTCGTGCATAAGCTCCGTGCTTATGGGCTTACATGGATATTGGATTTTCTTTCGTCATTATTAAAACCAATAAATATTGGCCTTCTTTCCAAAGAACATTTTGTTACAATTCTCAAAATGATTGTTAAACAAAAAATTTACATCATAATCTTTATTCATTCGTTTTAAGGATGGATATGCTTTTAGATATAATCCATTGGAAATATAATTTTTTAATTTTGATTGCAGCTCTTCGTTCTTTTGCACAAATACTTCATCTCCACGCGGTGTAAAGCTAACACAATAATTGCAATCAATAAATTTATTGTTAAAAATTAAATTGTGTGAGCCACCATGAATTTGAACTGCACCAAAATTTCCTCGTGAGGTATTTATAAAAATATTTCCATAAACATACATTCCTGAAATCATATCGTCGAAACGTATGGCGGCTCTACCGCACTCCTGATTTGTCCCATCACCAATATTTTTAAATGTGTTATAACGGAATACACAACCACGATATGTAGGATCTCCCCACATATCAATTGTGCCTTGATCATCAGACTCCAAAACATTATTTTCAAATATACAATGCTCTACCACATGACCACTACCCTCTATTCGCATTGCACTTGAAGGTGTATTAGAAAAATCACACTCTCGAACAACAATTCCATATCCATCCATAAAAATAGATGGCGTATATGTCTTTGCTAAATAACCTGTATTATTAAAAATTGTTTTGAATATAAGAACATTAGGAGCCTTTAATTGCTTCCTGTCTCCTGCCCAAATTCTGATTCCTGAAAATCCAATATTAACAAAATGCCCTCCTTTAATATAAACATTTTTTACATTGTTCATTATCAATGCTGAGCTACCAATATTTTCAAAAAATACATTTTTCATTTCCAGCCCATCAACATTTTCCACCTGAGTTGCAGATGCCATTGAGCCAATAAAGCTTGTATTTTGGAATGAAATGTTTTTACAATTTTTAATTATAAAAAATGGAGTAGTCTTTTTCGTGTAGCAAAGCGTTTGTTCTTCAGAGTTGTTATCCATTACAATATATAATGAATTTGTATCTGCACAATATTCGTTAGCCTTATCTAGCTCACTAAATACATTTAAAAATTTATAGCGAGGCTTCTCGCCTAACCCATATGGAACATTATCCTTTAATGAAAAACCTTTCTCATCAGGCTGAATTGCAGTTGCTGCATCCGCCCAGAAATATCGCCAATAGCCATGAGCAAGAATAAATTTCTCAGCCGATATTTTTTCTGCAAGCTCTCCCGATAAATTTATCGTTGTGCCTTCTGATGTGCCATCGATAAAGCTGCTTTGTGGAAAGGAGGCAAGCTTCAACATTTTGTATGGTTGAGTCTCCGATTTCTTCCAGGCTAAAAAACCATTTGCATGAGGTGTAGAGCAATTATATGGAAGCAACGCTTCTACGCCAGGAGCATCAATCTTTACAATTTTTCTGTGATCATTTTTCTTGAATTGTGAATCTAATGAAGCTGAACTTTGAGAAGCAATTGGCTTTTCTTCATATCCTAAGAATCGCACAAAGCTAAAGGTTACATTATTTATATTTTCAAGCACAAATGGCTCATTATAAAGAAATATTTCTTGAGCAAATTGAATTTCTACTGGAGTGTTATCACTGGCAGCACGCATTGCTTTAATCTTTTCAATAACAATTGAAAAATTATTACGAAATGTTGCTTCATCACTTACACTCTTTAGAGTTAAAACAACTGTATTTGTTGGTGCTGAGGGTGGAATAAATTTACCAACAAAATTTGTTTCATTTGAATATTGCTCTATTGTAATAGGATCTAATTTATCACTAAAATATTCTGATCGGAATTCATTTAAAAAAGCAAGAGCCTTTGTAGTTCCCTTGTTATTAGATATAGATGCTGCTTTTTTATATAGCATTTGTGCTACATCATTTTCATTTGTTAAAAATGTAGCAATACCCTGATGAATGGTTCCCTTGATTTCATTCCCTGTCATTGCATGGTCAAAATATTCTACACCATACATTGTAGCATCAAGCTCGCCAACTCCAAAATCATTGTAGCCCACAACAAGCTCACGACCCTGCATTATTGGACGAATATCAACATCCATCCTTTCTCCTGCAAGATTTCCATCTATATAGATGCGCATTGTGCTTGCGGTTGAATCAGACTCTTCCCAAACAATTGCTAAATGATGAATATAATTTTTTGAAAGACCATAATCTCCCCGCAAAGCTATTGCACCAATCTCAGGTCTTCCTATTTCAAAAAAAGGAACAAAGTTATTTTGCTCTGCCAGCATCAATCTCCAGCCATCATAATATCCGCTTCCACAGCTTACAACCATTCCATTAGGCCATTCCTGCTTCTTTTTATCGGTATACCCCTTAACATTGATAAATAAAGACAAAGTAAATGAACCGCCTTTAGGTACAAAGGTTGATTTATAGGTCGTTGTTGTATTCTCGCAAATAACTTCCCTAGCAAAAACACCTTGAACAAAGCTAAATATAACTAATATTCCTAAAATTATTTTTTTCATATAAATAAAACTTATTTTATTCCCTTAAGCTAAATAACCCATCCCAATGGACTTCTGAGTAAATAATATCAGATTTTTTCTATAAATTATAAAATAATAGAAACAAAGTCAACTTATAATAATTACGATAGTTAGATTTCACACTTCTAGAGAATTACCTAACATTATGGCTAGCACTTGCGTGATGCACGGGATGCTGATGTGATGCACGTGATGCCAAAGGGACGCAGAGATGCGGAGGACGCAGAGGTCGCAGAGACGTGAAGCCGTAAAATACACTAGCGGAATGAGCTTTGCCTTAATTATTGCTACTCTTTCGAAGCAATTTGGCAAACCTCATCCTCTAGTGTCCTCGCTCAGAAGACTATCGAGATGCGGAGGCAACGCATTATAATAAATGAAGAATGAAGAATGATGAATTCAGGTAGAGTTGAGTGGTTTTTCTCCATTCTCGCGTCAAATCTCGTCCGCAGCGTCCTTCGCGTCGCAGCGTCCTTTCTTCGCACTTTTGAAGCCTGCTAGTGCACGCAAAGGGGCAGAAGCCCCTTTCTCCGATATTTTCAAAAATCCCTCCGTGTCTCCGTTCTCTTTATTCTCCGTGTTTCGCCGAAGGCCAGAGCACTAGCGAC
>JAFUOX010000033.1 GCA_017481725.1 Kiritimatiellia bacterium
GTTCATAGCGACAAGATCTGCCAAACAGTCTGGCTTTAGTGCTTTGAGGTTTTCTTTCATTCCGTCTGATTCAAACTGGAATAGACCAGTTGTCTCTCCACGAGAAAATAGCTCATATGTGGCAGTGTCATCAAGAGGAAGCTTGTCCGTGTCAATATCAATTCCTTTACGTAGCTTTATTAAACGTACAGTTTCGTTTAAAACTGTAAGTGTTTTAAGCCCGAGAAAGTCCATTTTTAACAATCCAATAGGCTCAACAAAATGTCCGTCATATTGTGTGGAAAGCAAATCGTCAGTAGGATTTGAAGGTCGCATTACTGGAATTGTTTCTATTAGCGGATCTCGGCTAATAATAATACCGCAAGCATGGATACCAGGTTGACGATATACACCATCAAGATATGGTGAAAGCTCCATTATTTTGCGAACAATTGGATCAGGACTATTTTTTTCATTAGCAAGCTCAGGAGATGCTGCTACTGCTTTTTCAAATGTGATTTTTGCCTCATCTGGAACAAGCTTTGTGAGTCGAGAAACCTCAGGGATTGGTAGGTTGTAGATTCTACCAATATCGCGAATACAGCTCTTTGGTGCCATTGAACCAAATGTGGCAATGTGTCCTACATGGTCCTGACCATATTTGTTTGACACCCAATTCAAAATCTTTTGGCGGCCAACATCGTCAAAGTCCACGTCAATATCAGGCATGGAGATTCGATCTGGGTTTAAGAATCGCTCGAAAAGCAAATCATATTTAACAGGGTCAATTTTTGTAATTCCTAAGCAATATGCAACTAAACTACCAGCAGCAGAACCACGGCCTGGACCAACAAGGACTCCCATATTTTGTGCCTCATGAATAAAATCCTGCACGATTAGGAAGTATCCAGGAAAACCCATTGTCTTAATCGTATTGAGCTCAAAGTTTATTCGCTCAATGTGTTCATTACTTATTCCGTCAGGGTAGCGACGCTTTGCTCCCAGCATGGTTAGATGTTCAAGATAATCTGCTTCAAACTTAATACGTAGTAATTTCTTTAAACCATCCTCAGAACCATTCTTTGATAGACGGTTAAAGCTCTTTTCACCGAATTCATCTAAGAGCATTTCTTTTGTAATTCTGCTAGAGTATTCCTCTTCTGTGCCAAATTCTTCTGGAATAGGGAACACTGGCATAATTGGATCAGAATTTAATTCATATTCTTCAACCTTGTCTGCTATCTCTAGCGTATTTATTAGCTCTTGATAGTTGTCTGGAAAAAGAGATTGCATTTCCTCTGGCGTTTTAAACCATTCTTGCTGTGTGTAACGGAGGCGGGTAGGGTCGGTTATTAAGCGACCTGTATTCATGCAAACAAGAGCGTCATGAGCTTCTGCATCTTCCTTATTAAGAAAATGCACGTCATTTGTAACGATAGCCTTTATGTCTAGGCGTTTTGACATTGCAAGCAACTCTTTGTTGCACTTTAATTGCTCTGAATAAATCTTTGCATCTATCTCTGGATCATTAGCCCTATGGAGCATTATTTCAAGATAATAGTCGTCTCCGAAAACACTTTTATACCACTTGGCAGATTCTTCTGCTTCCTTGAGATTGCCATCCATGATGAGCTGACATAACTCTCCGCCAAGACAGGCTGAAGAAACTATTAATCCTTCTTTGTATTTTTCGAGCAGCTCTTTGTCAATACGTGGATGATAGTAGAAATTGTCTGTTGATGCAGTACTAATTAGTTTAACAAGATTTTTGTAGCCTTTATGATTTTTTGCAAGAAGAACAAGATGATCACCACGATCTCTTTTTGATGGTATGCTTGTATCTTCTATACGAATCGGTGTGCGGGTAATATATGTTTCACAACCTAAAATTGGCTTAATGCCTTCTTTACGACAAACATCATAAAAATCTTTTAAGCCGAAAAGTGTACCATGGTCTGTAATGGCAACAGCTGGGAGACCAAGCTCCTTAGCTCGTTTTACCAATGGCTTGATTTTGCATGCACCATCAAGAAGGGAATAGACGGTGTGCTGATGAAGATGAACAAATTTAGTTAGTTTTTCCATAATGTGTGTCCAATTCGTGTTAATATGATTTTGCTTTAATTATTTATTGTGCTACTATGCGTGTTGTTTGATGGTGGTAGATAATATTTTGCATCGTATGATGTTTGTAGCACGGGATGTAAATTTGAAATTGTATTTGTAATGCTATCTATAACAGACTTTGCAGATGTAGAAGGAGTAAAGTACTCACGGATAATGCGTGCATTTTGCTTGCAGATAATTCTGCGTCGTTCGTGGTGAGTACATAATTCATCAATATGCTCAGCCAAATCTTCTGGCTTTTTATCGTCATATGTTATAATGCTATCTGAGAAACCACTAATTTCCCTGCATCCTCCAGTTGTTGGAATAACAACAGCTTTTCCATAGCTGAGTGCTTCAATAATTGTCATGTCAATAGCAGGATACGGAGTAGAGTGTATGAATGCAAAAATTGAGGCTTGGCTTTGCAGATAGGATTGAAATTCCTTGTGACTCTTTATCTTTCTTATAGAGCTGCAAAGAGGGCGTAAACATTGTATTGCAAGCTTGTATTCAGAATAATTATCGGTTCTATTTGAAACTGTTGTGTAGATTACCAAGGAGAGTTTAATCTGCTTCTTAGAGATTTTTGTATAAATGGACTTTATAAATTTATCAGCATTACTCATTGCTTGTGGTGTGTTTCCATGTAAAACAACTACCACCTCATTTGCACTATTAGCAACCTCATGAGTAACATCTAGAGAAGGTGTAATAATATGAATTTTATTAAGTGGCACACCAAGCCTTGCTGAAATACGCTCCTTTTGAAATGCACTAACAGCGAGTAATGCATCTGGCTTGTCAAGAGCAGTCTTGAGCTTTGAAGAAACTCTAGGTATAGGTGTTCCGTTAAGAAAAGAGATATCCTCAACATGGTGCCCCATGTGACAAATAATTGGGATATTTAATGCTTTTTTGAGTGTTGGTACAAGACCTAAAAGAAGGGGAGAGGATATAAGAACAGCATCAGCAGCTGGCTTTTGTCCCTTCAGCCAATTTGTAAGTGCAAAAATTTCTTCCTTAAAATTACCGTCTTGCCCAGAAAGAATATCACACAAAAAATCAGCAAATTTATTTTTTGATTCAAGGACTCCTCGTCCAATACGCTTACGCAAAATATTAGTATCAAGCTTTAGCCAAATAAAATCAGGTATAATTTTAGATAACACACGCAATGAGTGGCGTGCGTAGAGCTTAAGTGCACTACAAAAAATGGGCTGATTATCTATGTTTTGCTGTGTGTTGTTATTTACATCAGAAAGAGGAAATAACACCGGTACTAACAAAACATCGTGGCCTGCCCATCTGAGCTCGGCCACGAGAGTTTGCCCATAGTAACTATCGGCTTCTAGTGCGGAGCCGATAGGACCTGGAATTATATTTACTATTCGCATGATTTTATGCGAAAGACTTAAGAATAAGTCTATTAGTAATTATTCAGCAGAGATAGCTTCTGTTGGGCAAGCACCTTCGCAAGCACCGCAGTCAACGCAAGCATCTGTTACTTTGTACTTGTCACCGTCCTGAACGATAGCTTCTACTGGGCATGTACCAGCACAAGCACCGCAGCCAACGCATACATCCTGATTGATAACTCTAGCCATTTTAATGCTCCTTTATTGTTAATTGTGGAAATCGCTCCACGTGTGTTTTGTTTTCGTGCATTATTTTATCATAAATGCCATAAAATTCGCAAGAAAAAAGCAATATATATGTAATTGTGGAGTAGGGTATCTGAAATATGGAATAACTTATGTTGGGCGCCTAATTAATCCTACTCACATATGAGCTTTTCGCAGCAATCACTGAACACTGAGGAAATGTTCTATGTGTGCAGCATTTCTTTTAGGCATGTGTCTCTTCCTGAAATAGGCAAACCATCTATATGGTAGTTGATAAATAATCCTAACAGTCTTAATAGCTTGCGCATCGTTTCTTTTGAATACGCAGTCGATACCAAGCTTGTAACTAATTGTTGTGCTAAAACTATAACTGATTTATTAATTAGTATTGATGGCTCATGGAATCGAACTGTCTTTCCATCATGCTCAGCACACATTAATGCCCCATCAGCAATGTGAAAACGATATTGCTTAGTTTCTTCTATCTCACACCCACAATTTAATGCAAAATTTGGTAACAACCCCAATAGTTGTAAAAGCTTAAGCTCAAATCGAGCTAAAATTGCTACATTGGGATATGAGGGTGAATTTAATAAATCAAGTGATTCTGAAAGTAGCCTATATAATGCTGGTGTTTCAACAACACTTACTGCATTTGCCAATGCACATATCCATGATGCATAATGAGAAGCACGCCAATTACTTCGGAAAAATGGACGCATATCAAACGGATATACCTCTTTCGCAAAATATAAACTGCGCAACCCTTTGTATTGATACACAAATTCACATGTGTAAAAGAAATCGTATTGCCCACGGAATATACTCTTAGGGCGACATGCTTCCTTGCAAATAAACGACATTTTTTTGCCTGTTTCCGAAAGCAATGTAACTATTTGTGATGTATTTGTAAATGGAATTATGCGTAAAACTATACCATTAGTTTTTTCAAGCATAATACATCTCCAATCTCAAATTGCATTTCTCAAAATAACTTGTGCTTAACTTAAATTAGGCAAAATTAAAACAGCTGTGATGGCGTAGTAGATAAGAAGTGCTGCAATATCATTTATCACTGTAATAAATGGTCCAGAAGCAACTGCTGGATCAATGTGACAACGCTCCAGCATTATAGGAATTATAGCACCAAATCCAGCTGCAAAACCCATTGCAGCAAACAACGCTAAACCAACTACTAGCGCTAAATACCACGGAGAACATGCAAGTGTTTCAGGTGGTGGGGAAAATTCAAGCATAACAATAGTCCATATAAAGATACCCACACCACACAACAATCCCATCAATGCACCTGTACGTAGCTCATGAAAGAAAAGCTGACCCAATGAATGACGACGAGCAGAACCAGAAGCCAACTCACGAACCAACAAAACACTTGATTGTAGACCCGTATTTCCTCCCATAGCCATAACATTCGGAATAAACGCGACAAGCAAAATTAAGGTTGAGAAGTGCTTACTAAATAAGTTTACAAGTGCTGTTGTTATAAAGCCACCTATAAGTGTTATTGAAAGCCAAGGAAGACGTATTGCACAGCTCTTTATAGATGAAACATTACCCAATTCCTTGTCATCGGAACCTGCCATCATAAAGATATCCTCTTCAGCCTCTTCCTGAATAACCTCAATAACATCATCGTGTGTAATTCGACCTAGCAAAACACCAGAGGCATCAACAACAGGGATTACAGATAAATCATACTTTGACATTGCATGCGCGACCTCCTCTTGGTCCATATCTGTACGAACCGCAAAGGTTTCTGTATCCATAATCTCTCCAAGTGATACAGTACGATTACGCTGATGCAGGAGCTTCCAAATTGAAACAATGCCAACGAGCTTCTCTTCTTCATCTATCACGTAGATTTGGTAAATATGCTCTCCATTTTCATTGCTTGCAATCGTATCCAATGCCTCAAGAACAGTTTGACTCTGCTTCATTGTAATAAGATCGGTAGTCATGATACCACCAGCAGAATCCTCTGGGTATGTCATAAGCATACGGACTTCATCCGCAGCATCATCATCCATCTGCTCAATAATTTGTGAAGATGTTTCCTTATCCAATCCACCAAGAACGTCAGCAGCATCGTCAGGATCCATTTCATCAACGATATCTGAAACCTCTCCTGAAGGAAGTGCCTCAGAAATAGCCTCAACAAACTCTGGAGAAAGGTCTGCCATCACATCTGGCTTAATATCATCTGGCAGGTCATTGAAAAGTAGAATTTGTATCTCGATGTCGTAGCGATTTAAAATTTCTGCAATATCGGCTGGTTGTAATTTTGACAATTCAGATGCTGCCTGCCCCCAAAGCTCTTCATTTAAAAGTGTTTCAATATGGGAAACGATATCAATTTCTTCGTTCATGTGTCCCCCTTGGTGATTACGTAATAGCACAAATTAATTTAGGTTTATGGTACTGAATTCTCAAAAAAAAATCAAGATAGATTTGTTTTTAATTGACAACTATTTTTTATGATTTTTATAGTGTCTATATTATACTTCTTGTAGGATTGAAATGTTTTACATAAAACATTTGGCATTAATGCTTTATTAAAAATATGGTGTTCTTTGTATTTCTAAACTAATTCTGAATATTTTTTTTCTCTACAAACATCTTAATCTCCTTGTTACTCAGGTGGAAACAGCACTAACGATAAACTTTTAATGCTCACTTATTTCGGAGCCTACGTGCATCGCATATTATTTTGGGTAAATTGATAGAACTTGCTAAAATCGCATTGCCATAAAACATTAGTTGCC
Organism: Kiritimatiellia bacterium; assembly: GCA_017481725.1. Taxonomy (GTDB): domain Bacteria; phylum Verrucomicrobiota; class Kiritimatiellia; order RFP12; family UBA3636; genus RGIG990. The sequence goes on from JAFUOX010000033.1 coordinate 6,494, forward strand.
AAATTTTACCGTTTTGTGGTACAATTTTCACAAAATTTACTAAACAATTGTTTTCGAAATATGAATCTGGTTAAACAACTTTTTCAAAGACGCGAGTTGCTGCTGATTCTTGTTCAGCGCAATCTAAAGATTCGCTACAAGAATTCTGCATTGGGCTTTTTATGGTCCTTATTGACTCCTGCATTAATGATTTTAATGTATGCCTGCTTCGCTAAAATACTTAAATTTAGTGATGGAGCAGATTATCTACCATTTCTTGTTGCTGGTATTGTTATCTGGCAATTCACAGCCGGTTGTATGAATGATTCATTGCAAGCAATTGTTGGAAACACCAATCTCGTAAAGAAGGTTGCTTTCCCAAGAATAATTCTTCCTTTATCTACAGCCTTTGCAAATGGTGTTAACTTTTTATTAACTCTAATTGTGCTGATTGTTTATTTGATGCTGGCAGGTGTGTTTAGCTACACCAATATCTATTGGCTAATCCCAGCAGTAATTATGCAATTAATGCTGTGCATAGGTATTTGCTGCATTTGCTCTGTATCAAATGTTTTCTTTAGAGATACTGAACACATTATTGGTATTGGATCTTTGGCTTGGTTTTTCCTTTCGCCAGTATTTTATCGCATACCAATGCAAACATCTGCAGTGACAAGTGTATTAGGCTTGTCTGAAGCATCTCAATTTCAGGGGATTGTTTTCCTAAACCCTATGACTGGTATTTTGGGCTTATATCGAGCTGCCTTGATGGAAAATCAATTACCTGTTCCTGTGGGTGTTTCATTATGGTGGTTATTTGCTTCTGCTGGTGTTTGCCTTGCTCTTTTTATTGCTGGTTTAATTGCAATTCACAAGGGTGATAAGAGTTTTGGAGATGTGCTATGAGTTCAAATACACCTGTCGCAATTGATGTTTGCAATGTAACAAAACGCTTTAAGCTTTCTAATAATGCTGGCTCATTGAAGACTGCTGTACTTGATTTAATTAGAAAGCGTGAACAACAAACCTTTACCGCATTAAATGATGTATCCTTTAAGGTGCATAAAGGTGAAACATTGGGTCTTATCGGTGCCAATGGTGCTGGTAAATCAACGATGCTCTCAATCATTGCTGGTACAATGTACCCAACTATTGGTCATGTTACTCATACTGGAACTATCTCATCATTGCTTGAGCTTGGAGCCGGCTTTCATCCAGATTTGACTGGTCGCGAAAATGTTCTTCTATATGGCTCAATCATGGGTATTTCTCGTGAAGATATGCGCAAAAAATTTGATGCGATTGTTGATTTTTCTGGTTTAAAGGATTTTATTGAGCAGCCAGTAAGATTTTATTCATCTGGCATGTATGTGCGTTTAGGCTTTGCTGTGGCAGTTCAGGTTGATCCAGAGATACTTCTTGTCGATGAGGTGCTTGCTGTTGGTGATGCTGATTTTCAGCGCAAATGCTTAGACAAGATGGATGAATTTAAGTCTAAAGGAAAATCAATGCTGATTATTTCCCATGATATGCACACAATTCGCTCAATTTCCGATAGAATTGCTTATCTTGATCATGGTGTTTTAAAAGGTATTGGTTCGCCAAATGAAATGGCTGCTCAATATGGTGCAGCAACAATAAATGGCAAGAATGGTGACGCCAAGAGAGAGTGGGGCACTGGAGAAGCTCGTATTGCATCAGCTAAGCTGGTAGATTCTTGCGGAAAGCCAATAAGTGCAGTATCTGATGATCAGCAGCTTTACTTTGAGCTTGAATACGATGCTCCTGAGCGTATTGAAACTCCAACCTTTGGCTTCTCAATAACAGATGAAGCCGGTCGCACAGTATTTGGTAGCAATACTGAGATTGAAGGCTTTGATTTGCCATATATTAAAGGCAAAGGAAAGCTAATGCTTAAGGTTGATGCAAAGGTTCTTCGCTCTGGAAACTATATGATGTCATTCTCTTTGCACAATCGTAATCACACGATTAATTATCATCGCCTAGAAAATCATATTCCAATTTATTTGCCTACTGCTATTGGCTTTGATGGTATGTGTAAGCTTCCTGTAGAATGGAATTAACCTAAACAATAGATTAGACTTTTAATTTATTTCTAATGTGCCAATCATAAAAAGTTTCAAAAGTGAACTTTTCGTGATTGGCACTATTTTTATATTTTTTGGCATTATTTTATAAGGTCAAATTATTGAAAAATGTCTCTTATATATGGTATCTTATTGATTAGATAGAAAAAGGCAACTACTTTATTTGTGGTAGTCTCTTATTAACACAAGACAAGGAGAATATATGAAACTCATGAAGCTCTTACGCTCTCTACTTTTATTGGCCACAGCTGCTGGTATTTCTAGTACAGCTTTTGGCTATACACCTGCATTCACAAAGGTTGATCATCGTGGCTTAATTGAAATACCTGGCGTAATCAAAAGCAATGATAAAGCATGGTGGGGTGCCGCAAATCTTGTTGCATTTGGTCCTGGCTGGTCCTATTCTGCTCAAGACTATGCAGCAAAAAATGGAAAAAAGGAAGCTATTGTTGATAACGACAATAAAGTAATCGGCGTCACTTTTTCTGCTAATATGAATGCCGGAAGCTCTAAAATAAATATCTATCAAGAGTTTCGTGATGCTTCTGTCGATGGTAAACAGCAAATGAAGGTGCTATGGCGCATCAAATCAGCAGATGGCAAACCAATGAAGCTAGAGTCTGCTTTTGTTGTTATTCCTTTTGCTATATATGATTTCACTGGAGAGAAAATTTCTGATGCACTCGGAAATACTTTTACATTTCCTGCTGAGTTCTCTTCAGAATACCTTGCACATAATCTTAACCAATCTGCAATTTCAGCAGTCGGTAAAAACATAAAGCTTGATTTAGGCATCCAAAAAGGACAGCTCGCTATTTTTGATGGTCGTGGACAAAAGAATCCTGGCTATCAGTTTCGTATCAATTTCCCAAATACTAAAGATTCAACAGAGTCTGAGGTAGAATTTGTTATCGGTGGTTATTTTGCAAAGAGCCAAAAGAAGGGCAATGGTAAAATCGATTTTCAGGCACCAAAGCCTCCTACAATTATGAAGGCTAACAATAATTGGGTTCCATTTAATTATACTATTGGTGTAAAACCAGGTACAATTCTTGACCTATCAAATACAGGTGCTCAAAAGCATATTCCTGCTGGTAAATATGGTCGCGTAATTGTTGGCCCTGATGGTCGCTATGCATTTGAAAAGAATCCAACTCTTCGCCAGCGCTTTGTTGGTGCAAACCTCTGCTTTGATGCAAACTTCCTAACAAAGGAAGAGGCAGATAGAGTTGTTGCTGACTTTGTTCGCATGGGTTATAACACTGTACGCTTCCACCACACCGATGTTATTATGATGGAGGGGCAGTGGGGTCATGATTATTGGAACAAAAAGACACGCGGTGTTATTGACAAGAATCAGCTTGATAAAATTGATTACCTATTTGCAAAGATGAAGGAAGCTGGTATCTATGTAACCATTGACCTTTATCAGATGGGTGCAATGGGTATGATTGACGGTGTTGATAAGCAGGTACACACTGCTATTAAGGCACTAGTTCCAATTCATCAGCCTGCATTTGAGGTATGGTTCAAGAGTGCAATGGAATGGCTAAATCATGTTAACCCATATACAGGTATTGCATGGAAGGATGATCCAGCACTATTCACAATTTGCCCTATCAATGAGGATGCTATTGCATCAGTATGGTGGGAGGCAAAGGATAAGTATAATGCTGCATTTGAAGAGTGGAAAAAGACCAATGCAACAGAAGGTCGCAATGAGAATCAGCTACGTGCTCAATTCCTCACTGAGGTTAAAGTAAAATCCAATAAGCAAATCAAACAGAGATTGGAAGCTGCTGGCGTTAAGACTCTACTAAGTGGTAGTAACTGGTGGGATACAATGGCTCAGACCTTTGAGCGTGAAGCTTTAGATGTTGTTGACAATCATCAGTATTGCGATCACTATCATAGCACACATCCTACAACAAAGATGAATAACCGTAGTACCTTTGATGAGAGCGGTAATAACTTTAATTATATGACTCCATTGATGAAGACTCCTACACGTTATTTTGGCAAGCCTATGATGATTACAGAATACAATTTCTGTGCTCCAAATGAATGGAGATTGGAGGCTGGTGCAATGGTAGGTGCTTATGCTTCACTACAAAACTGGGATGCTATGTATCGCTTTGCATGGTCACACGCAAAGAAGGCTTTGTTTGAACAATTACCTATCAGCGGCTTTGATATTTGCCGTGATCCTGTGGGTATGCTAACAGAACGCCAGATTGTGCTTATGTATGGACGTGGTGATGTTGCTGCCGCAAACAATAAGTATGTTTATGGTGTAACAATGAATGAGGCAACACAGCAGGGTGTTGGTGATATGTGGGGCAAGGGCTTATTCCCTGCAAAATTTGTAAATCTATGTGCTATGTCTCAAATTGGTTCTCAGGTAATTGAGGGCGGTCAACCAATCAAGGGTAAGTTTACCGCTGTTGTTGGCAAGACAAAGCCATCTGATGAAGTATTAGCTGGCAACAAGTTTTTGCCACTTGATGAAATCACAGTTACAGCAGGGAAGGGCGAAGTTGTTTCTGATACAAACGAGATCAAAATCAACAAAAGCAAGAAATACATCCGTATTGATACAGACAAGACAGACTGCATTGTTGCACGCAAGGATGCAAAGCTTTCTGCTGGTGCTTTAAGCATTGCTGACAATACATGCTATTGCTCAGTATCTGCTTCTTCTATGGATGGAAAATCTATTGAGAACAGCTCAAAGCTTTTGATTTTCCACATTACAGATGTGGTCAACTCAAATATGGAGTTTAACAATCCTTCACGTACTGAAATGAAGAAGACAGGAACTCTTCCTTACTTGGCTAGAGTTGGTTCTGTAAAGGCAAAGATAAAGAGCAATGTTCCTAACATGAAGCTTTATGCACTAAACTCAGCTGGTGAGCGTATTCGCCGCGTTCCATGCAAGTATTCAGCAGAAGAGGGTGCTTATATGTTTAAGCTAGCTGTTTCTACAGAAGAAGAAGCATCAATGATTTATGAATTAACTAAATAATTTTCATATCCAAAATTACA
>JAFUOX010000034.1 GCA_017481725.1 Kiritimatiellia bacterium
GTGGGGAGTGAAGAGTGGAGCTGTGAGGAGTAACTATTGTGCGTCATTCTGTTTCTTTTTCATTGTTTTTTGCGTGGCGTTTTTGCTATTATAATAAGTAAATAAATCATATTATCCAAATTATTCAATTTAGGATTAAGTATTAAGGAGAATTTTATGACCGCAAAACCTCAGATTTTTACACTACAAAATGAAAATGGTATGACAATGAAGGTCTCCAATCTTGGTGGCATTGTTATGTCATTAACTGTGCCTGATAAAAATGGAAAATTTGAGAATGTTGTTCTAGAATTTGATAAGCCAGAGGACCACTTAAAGGATGGATATATTTCTGCATTAATTGGTCGCGTTGGAAATCGTATTGCAAATGGTAGGTTTACTTTAGATGGGCAGGAGTATAAGCTAGCACTTAACTCAGGTAAAAAGCCAACAAAGTGTTGCTTGCATGGCGGTGATGGTGGCTATGATTCAGTAATTTGGGATGCTCGTCAATTTGACTCTCCAGATGGACCATCAATAGAGTTTACACGCTTAAGTCCAGCAGGTGAGGGCGGTTTCCCTGGAAATCTTTTTGTTCGCGTGGTTTATACTTTGAAAAATACAAATGCATGGCGTATTCAGTATTGGGCAATGACAGATGCTCCAACAGTGGTAAATTTAACTCATCACGCATATTTCAATCTTAACGGAGCAAAGAAGCCTGTCGATAATCACTTGGTTCAGCTATTCTGTGATCGCTACACAGATGTTGGACCTGGTCTAATTCCTAATGGTAAGGTTCTTCCAGTGCATGGTACACCACTAGATTTTATTACTCCTCACACAATTGGTGAGCGCGTTAAAGCAAAGCATCCAGCAATTCAGGTTGCAGGTGGTTATGATCATAATTTTATTATTAGCAAGCCAGCTGGTGCAAATCTTTCTTTGTGTGCAGTTGTTGAGGATGAAGAGAGTGGCCGACAAATGGAAACATGGACCACAGAGCCTTGTGTTCAATTCTATACAGGAAACTTCCTAAGTGCAAAGAAGGTAATTGGCAAGGGAGGTCGCGGCTATGGCAAGCGCATGGGCTTCTGCTTGGAAACACAGCATGCACCTGACTCTCCAAATCAGGCAGGATTCCCATCAATCCGTCTAAATCCAGGTGAGGTTTATCAATCTACAACAATCTATCAGTTCTACACTGTAGAAGATTAATCTTTTTATACGAAAGAACTACGCAAATGAAGAACACAATTGCGAGAAAAATAAACAAGAAATGTAACCAGCTTTGCTTAATAGTTATTGCGCTAGGTGCATTAATTGTTACACCTTTCTCGCATTGTGTTGCTAAACCGCTTTTCTTTCCTGCCCCAATGGAGCCAGAATTCCTAAATAAAGTGTATGATCATTATATAGTACATGCTACAGGGGAAAGGTGTATATCTTATTTTGTGCATGAAGATTCTCTTTGCCAGGGTGAGGCCAAGGATGTTGAGGTTTATGCGATAACAAACAATGTAGGAAGTGTGCTTAAGATGTCAAATCTTGGGTGTACAGTAATGTCGCTTACAATGCCAGATGTTGTAGGAGTTTTTGAGAATGTGCTCCTAGAGTTTGAAAATCCAGAGGATTATACTAAGTCTGATCAAATTTCAACGATTTGTGGCAGAGTCGCAAATAGCACTAGTTTTGGTAAATTCATGCTTGATGGCGTTGAGTATAACACTAATGAAGAAATCGATAGCTCGGTGAAAAAAGCATTATATAGTGGCAAACTCGGGTTAGATAAAAAGAAGTGGCATTTACTTGAGAGGAAAAATTTCCCATACAAAGATAATCAGCTTGTGTTCTATTATGTTAGCCCAGATAAAGAAGATGGCTTTCCTGGAAATTTGTTGATTTTTGCTGCCTATACACTTACAGATAATCAGGAATTAGTGGTTGAATTCTATGCTTTCACAGATAAAACCACAATTTGCAATTTAACTCAGAAACTTTATTTTAATCTTGGTGGTATTAAAGAAAATCGCACCGCAAAAAATATAGAGAATACACTAGTTCGCTTAAACTGTGATAGAGTAATGGAAATTAAAAAGGGAGGTATCCCAACAGGTAAGCTTCTATCGGTTGAAGGAACAGACTTAGATTTTCGGAATGATTTTTATCCTATAAGCAAGGCATCTAAGAGTGATGCAGAACAAATAAAATTTGCTTACGGGTTGAAGCATTGTTTTTTTGTTGAACCACCAGCAAAGCAAAATCATGATGAATCTACATTTGCACTATGTAGTTTTTATAATCCACAATTAAAGGTTATTGCTAGTGTTGTTGATCCATATAATGGACGACAACTAGATATTGCAACAGATCAGCAATCAGTCGTTTTTTATGCTGGTGGTTTTATAGGCAAGCATCTAGGCTCTTCTGGATGTAATTATGAGGCAAATACAGCTTTCTGCTTAGACACTCAAGCACCTATAGATGCTCAGTATCATGCACATCTTGGTTCCATTAGATTGGCGCCATTTCAAAAGTATACTAGTAAGACAGTTTATAAGTTTTCTGTTTCTGAGTATGAGTATGATGTAGAATATGTTAAAGCAACAAGAAAAAAGCAGCGCACAGAAGCGGGCGTTAAATGATTTTAATCAAATTATTAGAGGTAGCATAATATGTCAATAAAGATTGAAGGCTATGAAATATTGGAAAAGGCTGGCGGAACAACAGATACAACTATTTGGACTGCTAGGCAAATTTCATTGGACAGAAATGTAAGTATTTGGGTGATGAAGGCAAGAGCAGCCGCTGATCCAAATCTGGTTAATCACTTTTCCACGATTACGCGTGCAATTTCACGTCTAAAGCATAATAATTTCCCACCTGTTATTGATATTTCAAAAACAGAGGATGGTGAGCCATATATTGTTTTTGAAAATGCAGATAGCACATCAATTACCCGCATTATCAAGGATAAAGGGGTTTATTCTGTAGTTGATGCATTAAAAATTGCTAAAGAGGTTGCTTTAGCACTTGATACAGCATGGAAGCAGACAGGCCTTGTACATCGTAATTTGAAGCCAGATAATATCCGCATTTATGATGATGGAAATGTGAAGATATTTAATTTTAATAGTGCCACAATTGTCCAGCCAGGAACAAACCCGCTTGCTTTTGATGATGGAATGATTGTTGGTACACCAAATTATGCTGCACCAGAGCAAATAGATTGTTTGCCTAGCATAGATTATCATGCAGATATGTATGGTTTAGGAGCTTCTCTTTATCAGATGCTTACAGGCAAAGCTCCATTTGATGAGGAACGCGATCCAATGAAGATATTGGAGCTTCAGCGTTCTGGGCATTTGCCTAACCCAAAGTCAAAGAACCCAAATATCCCAGATTCTGTTGTTTATTTCCTTGCTCGTTTGATGGCAAAGAGTCCTGAGGATCGTTATTCTTGGTGGTTAGATGTTGTTGAGGATATTGAGCATATTTTGTCAAATCGCCCATTGCGCATGATTCCACCAAATGGAATCGTAAGAAGCACGATTGATCAAAATTTGCTTTTAACAACACCGCTTGTTGTTCCTACTCCTGTTTCAGTAACACCAAGTCAGTCTCCTATTTCCACGCCAATTGTGCCAGTTGTCCCTGCAAATAATACACCAATAACGCCAGAGGTATATGCAGAGACTGTTCGCAATTTTCAATCAACAGCACAGAATCCAATTTCTGCTCCAATTATACCACCAATAACCATTAACCCAAATCCGGCGGAGCAGAATGCTTCTCCAGTACAAAAACAACAACCAGAGCCTAAGAAGCAAGCACCTAAGCCTGCTACTCCTCGAAGCCAGAGACCTAGTGTATCTGCTAGATTGTTCCCTTCTAGACTTGTTGTCTTGGTAACAAGGCTTGCTTGTTTGATTTTGTTCTGTGTTGGTGTCGTTGTTATTATTAAAACTCTTGGCCCAGCAGGAAATGTTTTGTCAGGGGAGCAAGCACAAGAAGCATCAGCAACAAATATTGCTCCAATAGCCAATACATATGATGCTAGTGAGAATGTAGAAGCAGAAGTGGCAAATCAAGAAATTGATGCCTCTGAATTTGTTGCATTTGAGGAAGTAGAAGACTCTGATATTTCTTCTGATGCACAAGCACAAGTACAAGACACAAATATAGAAGCTTCATCTGCTAAACAATCTACACAGACTGTTTCCAATGATGAAGCAGAGGAAAACTTTAGAGAAGAAATGCTCCGTAAGGCATTTGATGAGCTTTGTTCAAAAAATATTGCTGAAGCAAGAACGAATATCAAAAAAATATTTGATGAGTATGCTTCAAAACCAAGTGTTAATCGTGCTGAGTGCCGAGGTATTATTAATGTTCTGAATGCCGCAATGCCAGAAACTGAGGCTGTAGGAACAGCTCTGGTGAAGCAGACACAAATTGCTTTTAAGGAGATAACTATAGCTGGACGCACCATTGAAGTTAAAGCATATGCTTATGCAAATGGTGAGCTGCTTTGCAATGCTCGTAAGACTGGTACAGTGCAAACCCGCAAGATTTCCATTCCTTTATCAAAGGCTTCTCCTCAAGAAATGTACAATATTTTAAAGGCAGAGCCAGATGCTTCAAAAGAAATGATGGTAACTAAAGCTATTCTTGCTTTACGTGTAAATAACCATGGTGATTTTGTTCGTTTCTCAAGAAAGGTTAAGGCACTTCAGTGCTTTGCTGACTTTTTGGAATAAATTTTATGGGTAAGAAAAGCTCATCCTTTCTTTATTGGTTTGCTAGCATTGCTGTTGTTATAATAATTTTGTTGTATGCAGTAAATGTTGTGCTAGGACCTTTGAATCAAGATGAGGGGTGGTACTTGCTTGCTGGAATTAATACAGCACAAGGCATGGAACCATATAAAGATTTTGCATATACGCAAGCACCTGTGCTTCCATATTTTTATGGTGTATTTAGTGGACTTTGGGCACAAGCGGGTGTGCTTGGTGGCAGAGTGTTTACTGCTGTGCTTGGAGTGTTTGGGCTTTTCTTTGTATCCGTAGCAGCTTATTGCCTTGCACCTAAGGGACGTAAGGGAGTGGCTGCAATTGTGGCAATGTCATTGCTAGGTCTTTGTCCTGTTTATTCATATTTTACAGCAATCCCTAAAACATATGCATTGGCTGGATTGTTTGTTGGAGCGGGTGTCTTTTCTTTAGTTAGTCGTAAGCGTTTGAGCTTTGAATTTGCGGCTGCTTTTTTTGCATTGGCAACTGGTGTAAGACTTTCTCTAGGGATAATTCTTGCTACAGTGGGTTTTGGCTTGCTTGTTTTTTGCAAACGTAAGGAGCTACGCTTTGCATGGCTACGCTTTGGTGTTGCAGGGGCAGCAATGCTTGCTCTAATTTTTGTTCCAGCTATTTTGCACTCATATGATAATTTTATGTTTTGCCAGACATATCATGTGGGGCGTGAAACACCTGCTTTTTTCTATAGACTTGTTCTAATGGGTGGTTTTATGTCACGCATTTTGCAGGCATATTTCCCAATGTTTGCATTGTTTATTGCCTGTGCTCTAGTTGTTTGGTTTACAGCAAAACGTCAGCACAAGGTTAATGAAAAATGTGGATTGCTTAAGCATGTGGCAGAGTGGGTTAAGACAACAGCTATAGAGCATTTGTTTGTTGTGATTATAGCATTGGCATTTGTGGCAACAATGCTAATTCATGGAACGGCTCCTTTTCCATATGATGATTATCAAACACCTGGCATGCCTCTATTGGCTGTGCTTGCCTCAGTTTTATTCGCAATGGCAATACGCAATGTGGCATGGTATAGAAGTATAACAGTTGCTGTTTTTATATGCATAGGGTTGTTTGCTTTGGGCTCTCCTATGTGCATGAATTGGGTGCTAGAGCGTCAGGATCGCTTTTGGTTTATTATGCAGGATGAGCCTCAGGTGCTAAATTTAAAGCGTATAGGTGCTGAGCTTCGAGAGAGACTTCCAGAGAATGCACTGCTATTTACACAAGATGCATATCTTGCAGTTGAAGCTCAAAGAAAGGTTGCACCAGGTCTAGAGCTTGGACCTTTTTCAATGTTTGATTATAACTCATGGATGACTGATGATGTTGCCCGCGATAGAAAGGTGCATACATTTACGACATTGCTTGAGCTATTGGAGTCGGGCAAATGTCCAGTAGCTGCAATTAGTGGCTATAGTTTTGCTATTACATGTCCATCTACAGAAGCAACTCCACTTGAGTTGGTTCATCAATTTTATGATGTATTAGAGCGGAAGTATGAGCTTGTGAAGGAAGAGCCAAGCTTTGGTCAGTGCTTTACAACGCTTAAAATATATGAGCTAAAAAATGAAGAAAAGTAAAATCGTGGTTAGTTCATGTCTGCTGGGCTTTAAGACTCGCTATGATGGGTCTGACAAGAATTTGGTCGGAGGTGTTGATGCTTTACATGAGCAATACGAGGTTATACATTTCTGTCCAGAGGTTGAAGCAGGCTTAGGGATCCCTCGAGAGACCATAGAGTTAGTTGATATGGGAGAGGCGGGGATTCGCGTAATGGGCACAAAAACCCGTGTTGATGTCACAGAAAAGCTCCGTATTGTTTGTGAGCAGATGCTAGCAAAATTGGATGGTGAGGAAATATCATTTTTCTTGCTTAAGGCACGCTCTCCAAGCTGTGGGGTATGTTCAAAGCTTCATGATTATGAAGGAAAAGAAATTGGGTTTGCTCCAGGTATTTGGGCTCAGATGGTAATCGCAAAATATGGTGTAGATAAAATTCTTACAGAAGATAATATTTAGATGGAGGATAGTATATGCTAGTATTTGTCAGTTGGGTGTTTACTATGATTTGTTTTATTTTGCCATTGTGCATAATGTTTTCTCATCCATTGTGTGTTCCAATCAGTTTTGAAGATTTTATTGTGGATGATTTGGTGCTCTATACTCCATTTATGGTAATGCTTATGGTATCAATTAGTTTATCTCGCATGAATGCGTTGAAAGAAAGAATTACAGAATTAGAACAGGCTATTAAAGAATTGCGAGATAGCAAGGATGGTTCTAATAAAAATTGTAGTCCGCAAGAGTAAATTGGATATTGCAAATTTCTCATTTTTGTAGCACCCATTGCTTATTGATTATTTATTAAAATAGGAGTATAATAATCTTAGATTATTTGCATTACTATTTTGCTTTTTAGCATCTATTAGGAGATTTTTTATGCGTACAATAATAGAGCCACATATTCATATGTATTCTCGCACAACAGACGATTATCAGGCAATGTACAATGCTGGCATTCGTGCTTGTGTAGAGCCTTCTTTCTGGCTTGGTAGTCATCGCCGATATGCTGGTACATTTTTTGATTATTTTGAAAATATTTTAACCTTTGAGCCAACCCGTTCTGAGCGCTTTGGTATTGATCACTTTACTGCTATTGCTTATAACCCAAAGGAAGCAGAAAATAAAACACTAGTAGATGAGGTGCTTGATGGCATTGGTGAATATCTTGATCATCCTCGTTGTGTGGCAATGGGAGAAATTGGTTTTAATAATATCAATGAGGCAGAGTATTATTGCTTTACACGTCAGCTACGCATGGCAAAGGAGCGTGATATGCCTGTTATTATTCATATTTCTCACTACAACAAGCCAACATGTCTTGAGTGGGTGCTTCGTGGCTTTGATGAGGTTCAGCCAGACCAAAAGAAGATATATCTAGATCACAATACAGAGGACACGATAGAGCGTGCTTTGGCAGAGACAGACTGCTGGTGTGGATTGACAGTATATCCAATCTCAAAGCTTGATCCAATGCGTGCAAGTGCTATTATTAAAAAGCATGGTATCGATAGGATTATTGTTAGTGGTTCTGCGGATTGGGGTATTTCTGACCCTGTAAGTCTTGTTAAGGTGTTGGAGCAGCTAAAGGCAGATGGTCACCCAGAGGAAACTTTGCAAAAGGTAGCCTTTGATAATCCAAACGCATTTTATTCTCAATCTCCAAAGTGGAAGCCACGTCTTGATTTAGTTCCTTGGAAGATTGAGCTACGTCAGCCATAAAAAGGATTGGGCTTTATAAATGAAATTTACGGCGTTATTAAAGCTTTTTCGCCTTCCAAATTTGCCAACAGCCCCAGGTGATGCTCTCGCAGGGGCTGCATTTGTTTTTTGTGCAGCATGCCAGTCTAGCTCAGTTCGTTTATCAAGCTTAAATGACTTTTCTGTTATGCTAGCAATAATAGCATCAGCAATTTCGGCTTTGTTTTTATATATGTACGGGCTTGCTGACAATGATATAGTTGGGGTGGATGAGGATATATCAAATAATTCTCCTAGACCAATACCACAGGGAGAGCTTTCTCTTGGTCAAGCAAAGCTTGCTCGTGCAATTTGTCTTGTACTTGCAATTATAGCTGGTGTGGCAGGGTCATTGCCATGGCAATGGTGGTTAGGTGCATTAGGGATAGTGGCTTGTGTATGGTTTTATAATCGTTTCAAAAACAAGTGTAAACTAGTTGGTCTTTTAGCCATGGGCATGTGTCGTAGTATGAGCTTGTTGACTGGTGCTTTGGCTGTCTATGGTGCTTTAGTTAAGCTTGGAAATCCAATGGCGTTTCCATATGGAATATTCTTTTTAATGCTTGGTTGGACTGGTTATATAGCAGCAGTAACATATTTGGCATATGATGAGCATAATGCAAAGACAGGGCTTGGCTTTCACTACAATTTGCTTGGACTTGTAAGCTTGATTCCTATTGTCGGAATAATTGGGTTTGAAGGCCGTTTTATTCTTGTTCCAATACTCGTTTGTGCATTTATGTTTTTAAGATGGATATTGGTTTTAATTCCACTACGCACAGAGCATACGCCAGCAGATAGGCGTAAAGCAGTTGGTCAAACTATTTCTGCGTTAATTTATCTTCAATTTGGATTTGCTTTAATGCCACAAATGGCTGTTTTTTATATACCTATGTTAATATGCTTTGGTGCAAGTTGTCTTATTAAAATAAGCCGTGCTAGAACTATTTTGGGTTCATAAAAAGGATTATATTTTTTGATAAAATATTGTTATAAATGCTAAAAAATAATCAAAATTACTCTATTTTATTCGTTTTTTTATTTCTGTTTTGTTAAAATGCCCCAAAAAGGCAAAAAAAACTTGAATATATGGGGATTTAATGGTTAAATATTTAGATTATTTTATTTATTTAGGTGGTAATTATGTCAATTAAATGGTCAAAAACACTTTTATCTACATTACGTGATGACCCACAGGAAGCAGAAATTCCTTCACACAAGCTTATGCTTCGTGCAGGGTTGATTCGTAAACTTTCTGGTGGACTTTATATTTTCACGCCTTTGGGCCATAGAGCATTACGCAAGGTTCAGAATATAATTCGTGAAGAAATGGATGCAGCAGGTGCACAGGAAATTCTTATGCCAGCATTGCAGCCTATTGAGCTTTGGGAGCGTAGTGGTAGAGCAAACCAGATGGGTGCATCTATGTTCCGCCTTAAGGATAGACTAGATCGCACAATGGTTCTTGGGCCAACTCACGAAGAGGTTGTGACTGATTATATCACTAAAGAAATTAGCTCCTATCGTCAGCTTCCATGCACAGTTTATCAGATTCAGACAAAGTTTCGTGATGAGATTCGTCCTCGCTTCGGTTTGATGCGTTCCAAGGAATTTATCATGAAGGATGCTTATAGCTTCGATGTTTCTATGGAGGCAGCAGATGATAGCTATAAGGCAATGTATGATGCGTATGTAAAGATTTTCAAGCGTTGCGGATTGATAGCAAAGCCAGTTGAGGCAGACACAGGTGCTATCGGTGGAAATCACAGTCATGAGTTTATGGCACTTGCTCCTTCTGGAGAGGATGGCATTCTTGATTGTGAGGCTTGTGGCTATGCAGCAAATCAGGAGAGAGCTGAGCGCATGATAGATGGCTCTGCTTTTAAGGAATATGCAGGCGAGCCAGAGGAGGTTCCGACTCCAGGTGCTCACACGGTATCTGAATCTGCAGCAGCAGTTGGTGTAACAGACAATCAGATTGTAAAAAGCTTGATTTATATTGCAGATGGCAAGCCAGTAATGGCTATCGTTGAAGGCACACGCGAGCTAAATGAGTGCAAGCTACGTCGTTTCTTGGGTTGCATGGAGCTTGAGTTAGCAGACGATGAAACAGCAGAAAAGGTTGCAGGTCCATTTGGTTCAATTGGTCCAATTGGTGTTAATATTCCAGTATATGCTGATGTTGGACTAAAGGGTGCAAAGGATGTTGTTGTTGGTGCAAACAAGGATGGCTTCCACATTAAGCATGTTGAATTAGAAAAGCATGCAAATATTACAGCTTGGGCAGATATTGCGACAGTTGTTGAGGGAGATCGTTGCCCAGTATGTGGAAAGCCTCTACGTATCGCACGCGGTATTGAGGTCGGTCATGTATTTAAGCTTGGCACCAAATATACAAAGGCATTTGATTCAACCTTCTTGGATGCTGAAGCAAAGAGCAACATCATGATTATGGGTTGCTATGGTATTGGTGTTACACGTACTGTACAGGCAGTAATTGAGCAGAATTTTGATAAGGATGGTATTGTATGGCCAGCATCAGTAGCTCCTTGCCAAGTGACAGTGCTTCCTTTAGATGCAGCAAAATCACCAGAATGTGCTGCAGCTACAGATAAGCTTGTTGCAGAGCTTGAGGCTCGTGGCATAGATGTGCTTGTTGATGATCGTGATGAGCGTCCAGGCGTTAAGTTTAAGGATGCTGATTTGATTGGCTGCACAATTCGCGTTGTTGTTGGTAATCGTTCTTTACAACAAGGTGGTGTAGAGGTCCGTGTTCGCAAGACAGGAGAATCTTCTCTCATACCAGTGGATGTTGCTGCAGAACAGATATCAGAAATGCTTAAAGGTCTATAATTTTTAATGTAATATATAAATTAAACTCAAAGAGAAAATATTAGGAATAAAATGAAAAATACATTGACAAAAAAAGATATTGCTCTAGCTTTGAGCAAGAAAGAAAATATTAATATTACTCAAACTGAGGCTTATGACATTGTTCAGGCAATGCTTTCAATTTTGGCTGATGAGTTAGTAAATGGTGCACACGTTGAATTTCGTGATTTTGGTGTGTTTGATGTAGTTTTGCGCAAGGCACGTATCGGCCGAAATCCTAATCAACCAGAGGCAGAGGTAGATATTCCTGCTCGTTATGGCGTAAAGTTTAAGCCAAGTAAGATTTTGCAGGAAAGACTTGCTAAGAAAAAGTAATTCATACTGGTTTTGTGACTAGGTGTGTCAGCACACGATTGCTGACAGAAAATAGGTAAGAAGTGGATAATTTTTCTTCTCCACGCGGAATGCGTGATTTCTATCCTGAGGACATGATACTCAGAAATCGTATTTTTGATGCATGGCGTGCAGCTTCTGTTGCATCTGGCTTTGAACAGTATGATTCTTGTGTTGTTGAAACTCTTGAGCTCTTACAGCGTAAGGCTGGTGAGGAAATTGTTGATCAAATTTATGCTTTCAAGGATAAATCTGACCGTGATTTGGCTCTACGCCCAGAGATGACCCCAACGCTTGCCCGTATGGTTGTGGCACGTCAGGGCTCTTTGCGCTTCCCAATCAAATGGTTTACTATCGCACAATGCTTTAGATATGAGCGTACTACACGTGGTAGAAAGCGTGAACATTATCAGCTTAACCTAGATATTATAGCAGAGGAAAGTATTTCTGCTGAGGCAGAGGTGCTTTTCGCTGCTGTTAATGCACTCCGCAAAATGGGTGTGCCTGATGAGGCATATCGTATTAGAGTGTCAAATCGTGCACTTCTTTCCGAATTATTGCTTTCACTTGGTGTTAAGGAGCAATTCCATCAGGGTGCATTTATTGCCCTTGATAAAAAAGGCAAGATACCACGCGAGCAGATTGAAGCAATCCTCCGCGAGGAGGGGCTTGATGATGAGGCATGCACAGCAGCCTTTAATCTAATGGATATTTCAAGCCTTGAGGATGCTGAGCGTCTTGTAGGGGAGGACTCTCCTGCAATTAAGCAGCTTCGTGAGCTATTTGCTCTACTTGATGCTTATGGCATTGGTGGGCAGGCAGTGTTTGATATTTCTGTAATTCGCGGTTTATCTTACTACACAGGTATTGTGTTTGAAGCCTTTGACACAAAGGGTGAGTTCCGTGCTATCTTTGGTGGTGGTCGCTATGACAATCTTCTCTCCACAATAGGAGGTGATCCAGCTCCAGCTGTAGGTTTGGGCTTTGGTGATGTGGTTGTTGGTGAGCTTATCAAGGCACTTGACCTTCCTGCAACAGAAGAAAAAGAGCTTGTTGTTCTCGGCTACATGTCAGATGAACAGCGTGCAGCAACGACAAAGCTTGCTGCAAAGCTACGTGCTGAGGGTAAGGCTGTTTCGTTAATGACTCATAAGCAGAAGCCAAAGGCATTTTTTTCTACAGCAGCCGAGAAGGGTTCTCATGCTATTTATGTTGGTCCAGATGATTGCGAAAAGGGCGTGGTAAGAATTAAAAATCTAGCTACCCGCGAAGAAGCTGAAATTTCTCTTTAATATGATTGCAATTATTGACTACAAGGCAGGGAATATCACAAGTGTAAGGCTTGGTTGTGAGGCTGTTGGTGCAACTGCAGAAATTACGTCTGATCCAGATGTAATACGTGCTGCATCCCACGTAATTTTTCCTGGCGTTGGTGCCGCAGGTTATGCAATGGAAAAGCTCCGTGAATCACAGCTTATTCCTGTGATTAACGAATGTCTTGCAGCGGATAAACCATTCTTAGGTATTTGTCTAGGCACACAAATTCTCTTTGAGCATTCAGAAGAGGATGGTGGTGTTCCTACTTTGGGTGTATTCCCAGGTGTTGTAAAAAAATTTATTCCACAAACCCGTGCAGACAAGATTCCTCATATGGGATGGAATCAGGCAAAGCAGAGATATGCTCATCCGCTTTTAGCTGGAGTGCCAGATAATGCTGACTTTTATTTTGTGCATAGCTACTATACAGAGCCTAAGCTTGAGTCAGACATAGTTTGTACAACAAATTATTGCGGAATAGAGTTTACTTCAATGGTAGGGCGTGGCAGAGTGGCAGCAACACAATTCCACATAGAGAAATCAGGAAAATACGGATTGCAAATTCTGAAGAATTTTGCAAATCTCTAAAATAGAAAAAGCGAGGCAATAATCTCGCATTTTTGGTTCTAGAGAATAGTTTATGTAAATGCGTGTGCTTCTAGTCTCGCTTTAATAATGCGTATCCCGTGCGGTAGTTCCGCATCTTAATAAACTTCTGTCGTGCATCATCTGCGTCACACAAGCATTTTGACTACTACGAAATTTAATAAATAAATTTTCTGTATTGACTTTTGACCAAAAATTTAGTAATTTATTGACTTCATTTGAACTAAAGGTTTTCACCCACTTATAGAAATTAGGAATAATACAATGAAACAACTTTATCAGCCATCTAAAATTAAGCGCGCCCGCAAGGTGGGTTTCCGCGCACGCATGGCAACAGCTGATGGTCGCAAGGTATTGCGTCGCCGCCGTCAGAAGGGCCGCGTAAATCTAGTACAGGCATAATTTATGCCTCAAATGCCACTCAAAAATTTGTGTGCCGGGATCTGCAATGCGGAGCAATTGCCTTCGCATTGCAGTTTGCGTTTTCGTAAGACAAGTCATTTGCGTAAGCATGAAGACTTTCAGCACACATTTGAGGTTGGAAAACAATCTTTTGGGAGGTATATTACCCTTTGGGTAAACAAAGAGCCTAGTACAGGCAATAGGATAGGTGTTGTTGCTACTAAGCGCACCTTTCATGATGCAGTTCAACGCAATAGAGCAAAACGGCTTATGCGTGAAGCATTCAGATTGCTGCAACCAATGCTAGATAAGTCTAAGCCTTGGGATATTGTGGTTATAGCACGCCGTGCTATACTAGAACAAAAGCAACAGCAAATTCAAAAGGAAATGCTCTTGCTTCTGAAAAAGCAGCATCTTATTCAAGGAAATGCAAATGAAGTGGCTAGCAATCCTCCTAATTAAGTTTTATAAGATTGCCATCTCTCCATTGCTTGGAGCAAATTGTAGATTTTATCCCACATGCTCAACATATGGAATTGAGGCACTTCAACAATATGGATTTATTAAAGGAATTTGGTTAATTTTTCGAAGATTATTGCGTTGCCGCCCATTTGGTCCGCATGGTTACGATCCAGTACCTCTTCAATGGCCAGGTTTTTTTGGAAAGCTTCCAAAGCCTAGCGAGATTATTGAACAAGCTTCAGAAAAGAAAGAAAATAAAGATGAATAAAAAAGAAAAACTAATAGTTTTTATTTTGGTTGTCGCCTTGATTTGGTCTTTTTATAACTCCTATCAGAGCAATAAAAAGGCAAGAGAAGAATATCAGCAATATCTTAAGGATCATCCTGAGTATGCAGAGCAGCTAGCAGCTCAACAGGCAGGTAACACAGTTCAATCTGCTGCAACAAATGAAGTTGAAGGAGCAGCTCCAACAGCTATCAATGTACCAGCTGAGGTGCTTGCACCAGAAAAAACTCTTCTACCAAAGGAGACCTTACTTGTTAAGGGAGATAATGGTGTTGCATATTCCTTTACATCTAAGGGTGGTGCAATAGAAAGCATTGTTCTAAATAATTACAAAAAGCAAAAAGATTCTGATGATCCAGTTGTTCTAGATTTTTCAGAAAAGCCAGCAATGCTTGTAGAAATGGGCGATGGCTATAAGGTTGAATATGATGATTATCAGCTAGAGCAGGTTGAATCAAATAAGGTTGTTGCTACTGCTGTAAATTCATCTGGTGTTAAGATTATTAAAACTTTTACTCTCCCAACATCGGGCTATGTGGTTAATACAGCTATTCGATTTGAAAATTCAACAGATGCAGCAATTGCTAAGCCAGATTACTATGTTTCTTTAGGTGCAATGAAGCTAATTGGTGGTAATGCTACTGCAATGACAGATATTGCTCTTGATTGTCGCTCTAGTAAGCCTGGTAAGGATGATTTTGATGTAAATGTTTGTGGTATTGGTGATATGGCAGAAATGTTTGGTGGCAGCGGCGGTGGCTGCTCTGCAGCAAAGGTTTCTACATTCGCACCTCTATGGGCAGAAACAACAAGTGAGATGGATGTTGATTGGGTGACTGTTCGCGACCGATTCTTTGTTCAGTTTGTTGCTCCTTTGTCTGAGGATGGTGTTGGTGCAAGAATGTTTGCAACTCGCCAGCAGACACCAAATGGTGAGTTTATTCCAGATTCTGCAGCTGCATCTATCTTGTTTAAAGCAGCAGCTGTTCCTGCAAAAGGTGTAGTAGAGCAGAATTTTACATACTATGTTGGCCCACGCAAGATGTCTGAGCTACGCAGTCTTGGTAAAGACACAATAGACATTATGAGCTTTGGTACATGGGAATTTTTCTGTGTATGGTTGCTTGATTTCTTGAACTTCATTGCTCGTATAATTCCTTTAGGCTATGGCGTTGCAATTATTTTGCTAACTATCATTGTTCGTCTTGTTCTATATCCAATCAACAGGAAGAGTGCTGCTGGTATGCGCAAGATGCAGGAGATTCAGCCTCTTATTAAGGAAATTAACGAAAAGTATAAGGATGACCCACAGCAGCGTCAGCAGGAAACAATGCGCGTATATGGTGAGCACAAGATTAACCCACTTTCAAGCTGTTTGCCTATGCTAATTCAGCTTCCTATCTTTGTTGCTCTATTTACAATTTTGCGTTCCTCAGTTGAGCTACGTTTTGAAAGTTTCCTTTGGATTCCAGACTTGTCTTCTCCAGAGAACCTATTCCGTGATACACTCGGCTTTGGCGTAAATATTCTTCCAATATTGATGGCAGTGACAATGGGCTTACAGACATCATTAACACCATCAGCTGGTGACCCAGCACAGCGTAAGATGATGACAGTAATGATGCCTGTTATGATGTTGGTTATGTTCTATTCATTACCTTCTGCATTGACTCTATACTGGACCGTATCTCAGATTCTAGCAATCATTGGAATGCTTTGGTACAATAAGCGTCACCCAGTTGCTAAGTCAAATGATGGAGTAGAGGTAATTGCTCCTCCTAGAGAGACACGCCAGATGCGTCGCAAAAATAAGAGTCACTAGATAAAGTAAATGCAACACCCAGATAAAATGCAATGGGTTGTTTAGACAAAGTAAATGCAACACCTAACACACAAGGGGTTGCATTTATTTTTTACCAAATATGAAATTGAGGCACCGATGTCATGCGGTAGTTCCCCTTTGCTTCCGCTACTGGGAGATTGGGAGAAATGGAGGTCGAACATGTTATATTCATACGGATATTGTTATTTCCCGCAGAGACGCAGAGCCGCAGAGACTTGTGTGGTCACTAGACGTGCGAAGGTTGGACGCAGGGTGCGGAGCAGATGCACGTGACGCCGAAGGGACGCAGAGACGCAAAGGACGCAGAGGACGCAGAGGCTTGCGTGGTGGGTTTTGTGATAACACTACCGCTTGTCGTTGCCTTGGTTATTGCTTTATCTTTCGAAGCAATTTGGCAAACCTCATCCACTAGTGTGCTCGCCCAGA
>JAFUOX010000006.1 GCA_017481725.1 Kiritimatiellia bacterium
AAAGGGAAAATTGATTATTGGGTTGCCCCTAAAGGTCTTGAAGCAGAAAAACCAAAAGCAATAAATATGGAGAAAATAATTAAAAAATTACAAAGAAAAGAGGCTGCCACAAAACATTGAGTTTTGCAACAGCCCCTTTTTTTATGACTATGTACGTGGTGTGATTGTCTTAAATTCGATAGTTGGAGCTGGCAAGGCGATATAATCGCCCACGAAAAGCTTTTTGTCTAGTGGATTATATTTGAATATATTGCGGCATAGACGTGAACGGTTCTGACGCGTGACAATTAGACGATGGAAATCTCTTTGAAGTTAAAAGCCTTTCTCCATTCTAGCGTCTAATCTCGACCGTTGCGTCCTCCGCGTCGCAGCGTCCCTTCTTCGCACTTTTGAAGCGTGCTACCGCACACAAAGCGACTGGAAGTCGCTTCTCCATACTCTTCCAGCCCGCGAGCGTGATGCACGAGACTCCAAAGGGACGCAGAGGTCGCAGAGTCGTGTCGCTAAAAAAAAACACTAGCGGAATGAGCTTTGCCTTAGCTATTGCTTTATCTTTCGAAGCAATTTGTCAAAACTCATCCGCTAGTGTGTACGCACAGAAGCTTATTAAGATGCGGAGCTTGCTACGCAAAATGAAGCTATGCTTCGCTTCATGCACCTAAGAGGTATTTGATACATTTTAGGTGCGCTTCATGCTTATTTATGAGCGCTTCATAGCACGCATGTGCTATTTCATCCACTCAAAACTCAACTATCAAACTCGCATACTCGCAAACTCGCAAACTTGCAAACTAACTCTATTCTTGTATAGTCATATAGTTTTAAAGTTGTATAGTTTTACAGTTTGATAGTTTGCGAGTGGGGGAGTTTGCGAGTTGATGAGGACAATTAGCTTGATTATTTATTCGCAAAGATTTGCTAAATGCTCTATTAATAGCAGCTGCTTTTCTTTAGATACATTCTCGTCTTTAGGAAGACTAGATATTACCTCTTGAAGCTTGCGTGCATTACATACGGTTACATCATCTATCTTTGTTGCTTCTTCCTCTAAGCTGTCGGATGCAAATGCAATAATCATTTTAAACTGGGTAGAATGCTCAATGTTTTTATCTAGTATTTTGCAAAATAGAGCCGCTTCTTTACGAATTTGCTCCAATGGAGAACGAGATGGAGGAACTCCATTTAGATTTATTGAACCAGCTTCAACAGAAACCCTACCAGTCCAATTCTTTGTCTCTACAATAATAACGCCAGCAGGGCCAACGATTATATGATCAAAATCTGTTCCTCCCAATGTTCCTTTGATACCATTGGTAGGAATGCCGTGGAAGACATGCCAATCGCTAGATAGCAGGGATAGCTCTCTTGCAACAATTTCCTCGCCACGTGCACCCTTAAGGAAAGCTCCGAAGCTCTTAGCTGCCACATCATACATCAACCAGCCAAAAACAACTAAAATGAGCATAACGATAGCATACATTTGAGGTGGCATAAATTTGCCTGTCAAATTTCCTATCAAAAGACCTAAAAGGAATATTATGAGGATTAATGGGAAAAACATTTTAAGTAATCCAGCAAAGCGTACTCGTGTTCCTGGACTTCCATAGATATTAGCTAGACCTTTTTTCATGTGTATATATTCTCCTTTATTGTGAATTTGAATGCTTTGATGTTAAAATCTTGTTTTGTTAAGAAAAAAGCGAAACCAAAAGCTTTAGTGCAGCAAGAGTAGCTTGCTTGCGAACCTCCTCGCGGGAGCCTTGAAATACGTGGCGCTCGCATTCCACATTGCCACAAAGTGCAGCTGCAATATAGACCGTGCCACAAGGATTATTGGCATCACCTCCAGTTGGACCAGCATAGCCAGTGGTGGCAACAGCACCTGCACAATCTAATGCTTGCGTGGCACCAGTAGCCATAGCTATTGCTGTTTCTTTAGAAACAACACCTGCATTAGCAATGGTAGACTCTGCCACACCTAAGAGCTTTTGCTTTACGGCTGGGTCATAAGCAACAATACCACCTCGCAGCCACGAAGAGGAGCCACTGATTGCGGTGCAGCTCTCAGCAATCATTCCTCCAGTACAGGATTCTGCTGTGCCAACCATTATGCCTTTTGCAATGCAAGCCTTGCCTAGAGCCTCTGCAGCCACAGCTAACTCTGTGTCTATGCTTATATTCATCGTTAAAAAGCCTCAAACCAAGTCTTGGTGTCGCGCTCTGCTTCCTCTGCATTGCGGCTAGCATGAACAACATTCTCCACTCCATCAACAGCAATCTCAAGTGCACCAGCTCTGTCGTAGATATAGCCACGAATAGATTCTTCTGTTGCTGCAGCAGGATTCTCTGCTCCAATTACGTCATAATTAAAGGTGTCCCATGGAATGTCAAACTCAACCTTTAGTGCCATTACAAAAGCATCCTCTTGTGTGTAAGGACGCTTAAAGGCATAGTAAAAGCCGTTGATTACAAAGGCATCAATATCGTGGAAATAGGAGATATATAAATCAGGGTTTAGCTCCTCTGCACCATTTTTTGCCCATTCAGATGAGAACTTTAGTTCATCCTCATATTTGCTGACAGCCATTGCAGCAGAAAGTATTTTGCCCTCTGCTACAAGCTTATCCCAATCTTCATCAAATAAATCCTTAAACAAAGCCTTGTCCTCAGCACTTACTTTTACATCAGAAAGCTTCTTTGCCATTGCATTTGTGGCAGTGTCGCCATAGTGTGCATCAATAATGCCAAAGCAGGCAAGATCCTCGCCTCTGATAGGACGCTTCTCAATAATTTTAATTTTGTAATCGTCAAAAATATCCTCAATGTATATAGTTGCTGCTTGAGATTTAGCTGTCTGTGGCTTTAAAATAACAATTGCTTTGTTAGTCATATTATTGCTTCGCTTTCCAAAAAAATGATAAAAAATCGGCTTATAGAGGCTTGTGTGTAAAGGCTACTTCGCCATTAGCAAAAGGAGCTACAGTGTGACCATTGCCACGAAGCTTCCACTTGTAGGTTAGAAGCCCCTCAACGCCTACTGGCCCACGTGCATGGAGCTTTGATGTGCTGATGCCAACCTCTGCACCTAGACCAAAGCGGAAGCCGTCAGCAAAGCGTGTGCTGCAATTCCAAAATACATCTGCAGAATCAACTCGATTCATAAATAGCTCTGCTGTGGCAGTGTCTGCTGTGATAATGCAATCAGTATGACCTGAGCCATATTCATTTATGTGAGCAATGGCTTCCTCCATGTCGGAAACAATCTTTACAGAAACAATGTAGTCAAGATACTCAGTTTCCCAATCCTCGGTTGTGGCAGGGTCGCAATCAATGATTGCTTGACACTTCTCGCAGCCGCGTAGGGTAGCGTGCTTTTCATCTAGTCCAGCTTTTAGCTTAGGGAGATATTCTGCAGCAATGCTCTCATGGACAAGAATTGTTTCTACAGCATTACATACGGCAGGATACTGGCACTTGGAGTCAACAGATACCTTTGTGGCAAGGTCAGAGTCAGCTGCCTTATCAACGTAGATGTGGCAAATGCCATCAGCATGACCCATCACAGGAATCTGTGTGTTGTTCATTACATATTGAACAAAGGAATTTGAACCTCGAGGGATAATAAGATCGACATATTTATCCATCGTGAGGAGCTTTTTAACATCATCGCGTGTGGCGATAAGCTGTAGCCAGCCATCAGGGAGAATTCCCTTTGTTGCTTCAACAAGCACCTTGTGCAAGGCTGTATTTGTATTAAGGGCTTCAATGCCTCCCTTAAGCACGCAAGCATTAGCACTCTTGATGCAAAGTGTTGAAATTTGGACGAGAGCATCTGGTCGCGATTCAAAAATGATGCCTACAACGCCAAGAGGGCAGGAAACTTGAGAAAGAATTAGCTCAGGAGCAAGCTCAGTTGTTTTAAGAGTTTTGCCAACAAGGTCAGGAAGCTGGCAAAGCATCTTTATGCCACCAATGCAATCGTCAAGCTTTGCTTGGTCAAATTTGAGGCGTTTTAGTAGAGGTGCATCAAGCCCTGCTGCTTTTGCATTTGCAAGATCAGTCTCATTTGCAGCAAAGATTTCTGCAGCATTTGCTTGAAGCCCAGCGATTGCTGCTTCTAGGGCGGCAATGCGTTGCTCTGCTGATAGCGTTGGTAATTGAGTTGAAGCAGCCTTTGCTGCAGCACCAAAATTTTCTGTGGTATCCATTGCTTAAATATTGATTTTGAGTTAAGAGGAATGTACAAATTAGTCCATGTGGAAGACCTGAGGTAATGGAATAGATATTGGAGAATTATCTGGATTTACCTCCATAATGTCAGCCATATAGTCCCACCACTTTTGCACAATTGGGTTAGAGCCAAGATCTTGGCTGCCACCTTCGCCAGCAACCTTCTGGACTGCGAATAGAGTTAGAGTGTCGGGGTCAAGAAAGATTGTGTAGTCGCTAACTCCTGCATCGGACAGTAACTGCTTTAGTTCTGGCCAAATTGCATTATGTCTGCGCTCATACTCTGCCTCGCAGCCAGGCTTTAGTTTCATTTTAAATGCTTCAATTTTCATTGTGTAAATTCCTAACTATTGTTTTTTAAATTTAAGAGTGTATTCGCCAGCAGTTGCCATTGAGCAAGTGTTGCTTGAGAATATGTTAGCGAGCTTTTCCTTTGCTGCTGAGCAGCCATCAATTAGATTCCAGCCTTGTGGCAGGGTGATGTTAGCAGTGGTGTTTGCAGGAACAGAGAAGCTCCATGAAAGTGTATCACCATCAATTTCCCAGCCACTGCGAATTTCTCCATGTATTGATTCGTATGCTGCTTTCGCATAGGTGAGCCCACCGCCAGGTATTGGTGCAAGAGTAAACTCCTTGAATGCTGCCTTGCTTGCATCAGCAGCTAGAGATGGCTGAATGCCGCAAATAGTTTCAAAGAACCATTCGCCAACAGCACCGTAAGCATAGTGGTTGAAGGAATTCATGCCTACATCGCCAAAGCCCTTTTCATGTGACCAGCTATCCCAACGCTCCCACATGGTTGTTGCACCCTGGGTGACAGGATATAGCCAGCTAGGATATGAGGTTTGATTTAATAGAGCATATGCAACATCAATGCGACCAATCTTTGTTAAGACAGGGAGTAGAAGAGGAGTGCCAACAAAGCCTGTGCTTAAGTGCATGCCACGCTTATTGACAATACTCTCTAAAAGGTCCTTTGAAACAATATCAACAGAGCTCTCTGGTAGAAGCTCAAAGTATAGTGCAAGAAGCATTGCTGTTTGAGATTGCTCTGTTAAGCCACCATCCTCACGGAGGAATGCTTTGTGAAATTCAACAAGCACCTTTTCAAGAAGCTCTGTACGCTTTTGGACTTCCTGAATATCGCCATTGATTGTTGCAATCTTGATAAGTAGCTTAATCATGCCAGCCATATATGCTGTGCAAAGGTATGGCTTTGAAATAGGATCGTCTGCATTTAGCCAATCGCCAAAGCTTGTGTTATTAACGATTAGCTTGCCACCTTGATTTTCAATCTGCCAATCAATCCAATGAGCCATATTGTGGTAGTATTTGGAAAGCAGCTGTGTATCGCCATACTTTACAAACATTAGCCAAGGACAAATAATGCCAGCATCTGCCCATGCAGTTGATGGGGTAGAGTATGGATTTGGATCTGGGCAGAAATTGGTAAAGCAACCATTGTTCTTTAGAAGATTAGAGTTTAAGTCCTCAATCCACTTGCGGTAAAATTCTGCACAGAACATATTGTACGTTGCCACATTCATGAAAACCTGAGTATCAGCTGTCCACCCCTTGCGTTCATCACGCTGTGGGCAGTCAGTTGGGATATCAACAAAGTTTCCACGCTGACCCCAAACGATGTTGCTATAGAGCTTATTGATTAGCTCATTGGAGCATTCAAAGCTACCTGTCTTTGAGAGGTCAGAATATAATACTTCTGCAGAGATATCTTCTGGATTTAGCTCACCAAGCCAACCAGAAATTTCAATGTAGCGGAAGCCATAGAAAGTGAATTGAGGCTCGTAGATTTCAAGCTCGTGTGTGCCAGTGGTGTAGGTGGTGGTAGCAGAGGCACTGCGTAGGTTGTCTGTATAAACAGAACCGTCTGCACGAAGCATCTCACCATGCTTAATAACAATTGTTTGACCAGTTGTTGTGTTGCGCAAAGTAAAACGCTCGCGGCCCACAAGATTTTGTCCAAAATCGACAACCCATGTGCCGTTTGGGCGATGTGTAATGCTAACTGGCTTTATTGAAAACATGTGTCGAACAAAAGCACCACGCTGCCACACAATTTTTGGGTAATGCTGTACAACATCCACCATGCGGCGTGAAAGCCATTCCTCACCAGTGTAGCCAGGGAGTTTCCAGTTTGTATCATCGCGCCATGCCTCGTAGGTTTCGCCATGATAAATGTCGCTAAGGCGGGTGGCGTCCGAGCAACCGCTGACATTAGACATTTTAAACTGTTCGTCAGTAAAGATTGTTTCTACTGAGCCATCCTGATATGTAAGGCGTAGGTTAGCAATAATCATTGGCTTTTTGCTGCCATAGCCACCACCCCAGCAATATGAGGATGCACCAGCATACCAACCAGCAGCAATAGTAAAGCCAAGGCAATTTGCACCTTCAGCGATTAGCTCAGTCACATCGTAGGCTTGATATTGGACGCGAGTAAAGTAATCAGTCCAACCAGGGGCAAAGCTTGCATCATCTGTGCGTTTGCCATTGATAAAGCCAGCATACCAGCCTAGGCATGCCACATAGAGGCGAGCTGTAGAAATTGGCTTATTGACTGAAAATTCTTTGCGAAGATTGCCAGTGGCGAAATCCTTTGAGTTCTTAAATGAAATCCATTCACCATGCCAAGGAGTATCAATTAGACCAGTTTCAAAATATGCCTCTTCTGTAGATGAAACAGCATCATCGGTAGCACCATTGATAAATGGCTTTACCTCAATAGAGATGGAGTAGCGAGTAAATGGCTTAAGAGTTTCTCCCTCGTAGTAGATTTTAATTGTATCGCTAGAAGCAACAAAACCAGAATCCCAAGCGATGCAACCATTTTCTGCTTTTACGATGATACGGCGCTCTGCCTGCTTCTCGCATTCTCCCTTAAGCTTATATGAAAAGCGTGGCTTTGGTTCATCCATGCCTAAGGGATTGGTTAGATATTCAGTCTTAATGTCATAGATAGAAAACATAACATGTTCTCCCAAATAGAGTTTTAATTCAAATTGATTTTAGATGCAGGTAGGCGACCATTAAAGGCACGCTTTAAAGTGATTGGATCGGTATAAAGTATTCCACTATCAGCAGGAATACCAAAAGCAATTCTAGTGGTTTTCACACCAAGAGTTGCAAGCTTTTCGGAGATGTATGATGCTGTTGCATCACCTTCAACATCGGTGTTGATAGCAAGAATAACCTCCTTAACACCATCAGAGGATACTCGTTCAAATAATTCTTTAAGGCGTAAATCTTCTGGGCGTACACCTGTCATAGGGGAGATGCGTCCATTTAGAGCATGATATACACCATTAAATGAATCTGATTTTTCTATAGCCAAAATATCATCAGAATTTTCAACTACACAAAGGATTGACTTGTCTCTAGTTGTACTAGAGCATATCGCACATGGATTTGTGTTGTGGGTTGTAATAACACCACAGCAATCGCAGGTGGTGATATTGTCCTTTACCCCTTGGAGAGCATTTAATAAAGGCTCAAGAAGCAAAGCTTTTTCGTGTGCAATGGTAAGTGCAATCCGCTCTGCTGAACGTCTGCCGATGCCTGGAAGACGTGAGAGTGCTCGTATGAGCTTATCATGTTCGTCAATGTGATGCATATGAGAGGAATGATGAGAAACTAGGCTTTAAAGATTCAATTTAGAAAAGAAATACTAGCCATAGGAATTTGTAAATGAATACCTGCTAGTAAAGGCTAGGCAGGTATTCATTTGTTGGGGATATTACATTCCGCCAAGAAGGTCGCCTAGGCCACCCATGTCACGCATAGCAGACTGAGAGTACTTTGCAGCCTCATCCTTAGCTAGCTTTAGAGCCTTATTTGTGTTGTCAAGAATTAGGCGCTCTAGTTTGTCTAGCTTATCAAGAGCAACAAGCTCGGTGTCAAATTTGATTTCCTTAATAGTCATATCGCAGGTAGCCTTAACCTTAACGCCGCCATTCTCGTATTCAACAATTTTGCTTTCAAGATCCTTTTGAATCTTCTTCATTTTGTTACGTAGTTCCATAGCCTGTTTAGCTTGTTGGAAGATGTTAGCCATAATAATTTTCCTTGTTGTTTGTATTGGCTTTTTGCCAATGGTTTTAGTTTTTAATTAAATACATTATTTTCTTACGCCACGAATTGTACCACCAAACATAGAAATTACTTCCTGTACAAGTGGATTTGCTTCTACGCGTTTTCTTAAAGCGATATCGCTCTCAATATCATCAAGCTGAGATTTTTCTTGTATAGGCTGTGTTTCAAATATAGCTTCTTCTATTTCTGCCTTTGTTTCTTGTGGGGCGGCTTCAGTGGCAGTTCTTTTTGCAACTGGCTGCACTACAGGGTAGGAAGGAATATTAGATGCTATTTGTTGATTTGAAACAGTAGGTGTGTTAGCTATGCTTTGCCTCACCGGAGATGCCGTTGTAGCAGCATCTCCACCTCCTAACTCTAGCTTCAAATTTGTAAGCTTTTTAAGAATTTTCTCTAAATCAACGACAGATGCGGATTTTGCACTGCGAATCAATGCTGTTTCTAACAAAATACGTGGAGACAAAGATAAACGCAATTTGCCATCTAACTCAATAAGATTTTCTGTAACAGAAAGTACAGCGGCTGTATTAGTAATGGCAGCTTGTTTTTTCAGGGTCTCAATTTGTGCATCAGTTAGATTTAGGCTTGGATCATAGCCCCCCATTTGAATATATATGAGAATATTGCGGAAGTGAGCTATGAGTTCAGCAGTTAGCCTGCGTAGATCCTTGCCAGAGCTATCCAATGAAGAGATTAGATTGATGATGCGTGGAATATCTGAGGTTAGTACAGCCTCAGCAATTCCTTCAATTGCTTCACGTGAAACAAGCCCAAATACACCCAATACATCCTGCTCAGTAATGTTTGAGCCTGTGTATGAGATGATTTGGTCAAGAGCAGATTCTGCATCACGCATACCACCATCAGCTCCACGAGCTAATGCATAGATAGCATCATCATCAATTGTTATTCCTTCTGCATCTGAAATCTTGCGTAGCTGACCAGATATTTCAGGAATTGCAATACGGCGTAAATCAAATCGCTGGCAGCGGGAAACTATTGTTCCAATAACCTTGTCTGCCTCAGTAGTAGCAAAGATAAACCTTGCATGAGCTGGTGGCTCTTCAATGGTCTTAAGTAGAGCATTGAAGGCCTGGTTTGTAAGCATATGCACCTCATCAATGTAGTAAATCTTAAATTTACCAGCAACTGGTGCAAAATTGACTGTTTCCAAAATCTTTTGGTGAACATCCTCTACCTTGTTGTTTGATGCTCCGTCAATTTCAATAACGTCTAGACTATTACCAGAATCGATTTCCTTGCAATTATTGCATTGACAGCATGGAACAATGGTAGGACCTTTTTCGCAATTAAGTGCTTTTGCAAAAATACGTGCAAGTGTGGTTTTTCCTGTACCACGTGGACCACAAAGCAAATATGCTTGAGCGAGACGATTCTGCTCAATTGCATTACGCATTGTTTTTACAACATGGTCTTGACCTACAACATCTTCAAAGGTCTTTGGGCGCCACTTTCGTGCAATAACTTGATATGACATTTAGAAACTCCAAATTCGTTCTTTAATTCAATTAGTATTATACCATACTAGAAAAATATAAACAATAGTTTTATCCCTTTGGGATAAATAAAAAATATCAAAAAATATGGGTGATATTATCTAAGGAACACCGGGCTACAGAGCCTCCCTCATGGAGAACGAAGAATTGTGGCGGGTTTAGAAGCAAATGCATCTAACAGCAGCCTAGTAAAAAATGCTTATCTTGTGTATTTTTCTTGACTGATATATTGTACAATATGTTACTATATTAACAAATTATGTATAAGAAATTTGGAGAATTTTATGTCTGAACAAAATTATGATGCTTCTGCTTCAAATATAAATATTAAACTTACTAAAAACGATTATATTTCAACTAAGTTAAAAATATCTGCAGATTTTTTACCATATGCTAGCCTAGCCCTTCAACAATATGGTTGGTCATTGCTTCGTTCTATCTCTATTGAAAATAATGGAACAACGGAATTAAATGACTTGTCTTTTACATTTACAGCAAAGCCAGCAGTGTTTGCTCCAAAGACTTTTCATATTGCTTCTATAAAGCCTAATGAAACAATTAGCATAGATTCTGAACCAAAATTACTAATTGATTTTGATTATATAAAGGGAGTAGAAGAGCAGCAAAACATAGATATATGTCTCTCTGTTTCTTCTGGGTGTGATGAGATTTTAACAAAATCCTTTAATACTGTGGCTCTTCCAGCCGATCAATGGCCTAGATATTCCTTCTATCCAGAGCTGATTTGCTCATTTATCACGCCAAATGCACCTCAGGTTAATGCTCTTTTGTCTAAAACGATTGAGGTTTTGAAGGATTTTGCACCTCATGTCACAATGAATGGATATTCTTCTCCTAGAGAGGATGTGCTAAAGCAAATTACAGCAATTTATAGGGCAATTACTGCTTGGAATATTAATTATGCTTTGCCACCAGCTAGCTTTGCTAATTCAGGTCAAAGAATACGTCTAGTAGATAATATTGCTCAATATCATATTGGAACTTGTCTTGATACAACACTGCTTTTTGCTTCAGTAATGGAGCAAGCAGGACTTAATCCCGTTGTTATCTTTGAAAAAGAACATGCTTATGTTGGCTGCCATCTAGTCAAACGCTCTTTTCAAACAATGCCTTTAGATGATTTGCAGCAGCTTCGCAAATATGTCGAGCTTGATGAATTTTGTGTTGTTGAAACAACATTAGCAAGCTCCGGTTCTACCTTTGCTGATGCAGAGGCAGCAGCAAAGACGCACCTTTATAGCGAGGAGTTTGAATTTGCTGTTGATGTCGCTCGTGCTCGTGCTAGTGGAATATTGCCTATCTGCTTGAATTCTAATGGGAATGCTTGCTCAGATTCGCCAGAGGACCGCTTTGAACGCAATGTGCCAAATGAGAATGGCAGAAAGCTTGCTGTTGATGTAAGCCTAGAAGCATATCTCAATGCCACCTCAGGTAAGGCTGATCGCATAAATAATTGGCAGCAAAAGTTACTCGATCTTTCACTAAGAAATCGTCTTCTTAATACACGCCCTTCAAAGCAGGTTGTGATGCTGGTTAGCAATAATATCGCCGTGCTTGAGAATAAGCTTTCTAGTGGAGATGCTATTTCTGTAAAGTCTTTTGAGGAAGTCCTTTCTGAAGGAGATTTGAAGAAGGTAAAAGAAGAGCTTGATGCAAATAAAATTAGTTTTCTCTCTAGCATTTTCTCAAAGGATGCATTCAAGAATACAATTTTCTCTGCATTAACAAAAAATGAGCTTACTAAAAATCTGACAGCAATATATCGTCAAGCAAAGACAGATATTGAGGATGGAGGCGTTAATACCGCTTTTATTGCACTTGGATTTTTAAATTGGAAGGAACGACCAACCGATGAAAAAACATATAAAGCTCCATTGATTTTGCTTCCGGTAAAGTTTATCCGCAAATCTATTTCTGAGGGCTATACTATCCAACGCATAGATAACGAGCCAATTATTAATGTTACTTTGCTTGAATTGTTGAAGCGGCAGTTTAAGCTAGATATAGGAGATTGCTATGAAAGTCTTATGGTGAAGGATGGGCATGGCTTAGATGTTAATGTTATTCTTCAAATTTTCCGTAAGCTAGTCATAGATATGAAGGGCTGGGAGGTTGTTGAAGAATCTGCTCTTGGCATATTCTCCTTTGGTAAATTTATTATGTGGACAGATATGACAGAGCGTGCAGAAGCACTCCGTGCAAATCCACTAGTTAATCATTTGATTTGTGGCTCTGGCTATTATGATGATGGTATTGATGTGTCAGACCCTGCCACAGCAGTTAACAATATTAAACTCAATGAGTTATATTGCCCAATGAGTGCAGACTCATCACAGTTGGCAGCGGTTGCATATTCTGCCTCTGGTAAGAGCTTTGTTCTTCATGGTCCTCCAGGAACTGGTAAGTCGCAGACAATTACAAATATCATTGCACATAATTTGGCATTGGGGCGACGTGTTTTATTTGTTTCAGAAAAGAAGGCTGCACTTGATGTAGTTCATAGACGTTTGTCATCAATAGGGCTCCGTCCATTCTGTCTTGAGTTGCATTCAAATAAATCTGGTAAAACAGATGTGCTAAAGCAATTTAATGAGGTGCTTGAGTACATAGATAAGGGCTATCCTGCTGAATGGAATTATACTGTTTCAACGATGGAAGAGCTACGTAGTAAGCTTAATGGATATGTTGGCTCTTTACACCATGTTTATCCTAATGGCCTTTCTGCTCATGATTGCTTTGCTATTATTCTTGCATCAAAATACGATACAACAAACCTAATTTCGTTTGAAAATATTTTAGAGCAATCGCAGGAAGAGTACGCCAAGAAGCAGGAGCAAATAAAGGAATATGTAACGAGCTATGATCTTGTAAGTGCAGAGGCCCGTGATGCTCTTGAGGGCTTTGCAGGCATGGCTTGGAATCCACAGCTAGAGCGAGAATGGATAGATGCCACACATGGGCTTAGAACAAATGTGAAAGCTTTGCTTGCATGTCTTCCTGAGGTTTCAGAGATTTTGGGTATAGATGTGGTAGAGTCTAATATTCCTCAGCTTGAGCTGCTTTCTCAATTGCTTTTAGAATTTTCTGCAAGTAATATACTTTCTGCTGATTTATTTAATCCAAATATTATTCATAGTATTGATGATATCAATACCTATGTTGAGCAATCTCTGCAAAAAGATGAGCTAATTTCAAAGCTTTCTGATTTTGCACTAGATGAGATAGAAAAGGTTAGCTGGGACGGTGTTTCTCAACAATTAAAAGAAAATAATTCTAAATGGTATATCCCTCGTTTTCTAGCTAATAATAAGCTAATAAAATCATTGTTGCCAATTTGTAAGATAGGTGCACCAAAGTTAACCATTGCCCGGTTGGAGGAATTTCTTCCTTCAATTAAGCAGTATCTTTCAACGAAGCAAAGCATTGACAATAAAGCTTCAATTTACGATCCTATTTTGGCAAAGCTTGAATATGGTAAGACACTTTCAGTTTTGAAGCAAAAGCTACAGAAGCTTGCTCAATGTGCTGAATATCTTAAGGGTTGCTCAAATTCTACAATGCTACTAACTGCTGTTTTTAGTTCATTAGCAAAATCAGATAATCCGGTGTGGACAAAGTCAAAGCTTCCTAATTATATTCAAATCAATTTAGCAGATGCATTGACCACACTTAAAGCTTCGCTTGAGCAATATAAGAAATATTCACGCTCAATTGGGGAGAATAGTGAGCCGAAGATGCTTTGCAATTTGCTAGAGAGGGTTGAATCGGTGCATTCTGAGTTACGTAATGCATTGATATATTTCAATACAAAACAAGCTCTATCTGATTCAGGTTTAGATTCTCTTATTAAGCTAGTTGCAGATAAACCAGAAGCAATTACAGCTTTAAATGATTACTTTGTGGCAGGGTATGCACAAGCAATGCTTGAGAAAATCCTTGCTTCAAATAAAGAAATGGCATCTTTCTCTGGGGCAACACAAAATGAGCAAATTGCAAAATTCTGTGCTTTTGATGACCGATATATTGAGCTATCAAAATATGCGACAGTCGCTTTGCTTGCTAGCAGATTGCCTCGACTTAAGAATGCAAGCGGACTCTTAACCAAGACAGAGCTAGGACTCTTGCGGCGTGAGTGTGAAAAGAAGGCTCGCCAGCTTCCTGTACGCCAGCTTCTTGCTCGTATACCAGAGCTGCTTCCTTCAATTAAGCCATGCTTCTTAATGAGTCCATTATCTGTTGCTCAGTATCTTCCTTCTGATACAGCCCAATTTGATTTGGTTGTATTCGACGAGGCATCGCAAATTCCTGTGTGGGATGCAATTGGCGTAATAGCTCGAGGAAAGCAGCTTATAGTTGTTGGTGATCCAAAGCAAATGCCACCTACAAACTTCTTCCAGAAGAATGATGTTCAGTCCGATGCTGATGGAGAGACTGCAAATGTAGATGATGAGGAGATTGCAGAGGATATGGAAAGTATTCTTGATGAGTGCTTGGCTGCAGGTGTTCATTCTTCACATTTAAATTGGCACTATCGTAGCCGACATGAGGAACTAATAACATTTAGTAATCATCATTATTATGATGGCAAGCTAATGACCTTCCCAGCAGCCTCTTCTGATCCAACACTTGGCGTTTATTTTAAGTTTGTTTCAGATGGTGTATACGATAGACGCTCCTCCAGAACTAATCTTCGAGAGGCAGAGGCTTTGGTTGATTATATCTTTGAGCTATTTGAAGCTTTTGGTGATAATCCACGAAGTGTTGGTGTTGTAACCTTTAGCCAAGCACAAAAGGATCTCATTGAGGATATTATTGACAAGCGTAGGGCAGAGCAACCACAATTTGATAAATACTTTATGGAAGATGGTGAGGAGCCTTTCTTTGTAAAGAATCTTGAAAATGTTCAGGGAGATGAGCGCGATGTAATCTTGTTCTCAATTTGCTATGCAAAGGATAAGGACGGCAAATTCTCAATGAACTTTGGCCCTTTAAATCGCGTTGGAGGAGAGCGCAGACTTAATGTTGCTATCACACGCTCTAAGCGTATGGTTGTAGTATTCTCATCAATTCATGGCTATGATATTGATACAAATCGCACAGCAGCTCGTGGAGCAGAGCATTTGAAGAGCTTCTTGGAATATGCAGAGAAGGGAGCAACCTTTGCCGTGAATAGTGCGGCTGGAGATTCTGTTCCAGATGGTCTTTCAGAAACGATTGCAGCATTTATCAAAGCAAATGGTTACAAGGTTGAGCGTGGCTTTGGCTTATCTGGTTATAAGGTTGATATTGCTGTTGTACATCCGCATAAAGAGAATGTATTTATGGCAGGAATAGAGTGTGATGGGCGTGCTTATGCTCAGCAGCGTACAGCACGTGATAGAGACCATATTCGTAACTCGGTAATGGGCTCGCTTGGGTGGACGTTGCGAAGAGAATGGAGTATGGATTGGGCCTATGATCGTCAACGTGCAGAAAAGGCTTTGTTGGACTTCTTGCGAGCGGTAGAAGAGGGGAAAACGCCTCCAACAGGTGGTACAACCTTTGCACCTCCAACCTTTATTAAGGGAGAAGCTGCATCAAAAGGCATTCAAGGAGCTCCAGAAGGAGGTGCTGCGTCTGGTGCATTATCCTGCAAGCCATACAAGGTTTGGGAACCAAATCGTAGATACAAAATGACAACTGAACGCTTTTATGAACCTGAAAGCTGCTCTATAATCACGCGTCAAATCCAAGAGCTTGTTGAGGAAGAGGGACCTATAACAGGAAATTTATTGAATGATAGAATTGCCGATGCTTGGGGATTTACTCATTCAGGCGATAAAATAATAAAAATAATCGGTTCATGTATTCCTTTAAATTTAAATAGAGATTATACAGAGCAGGGAATTGTCTATTGGGCGACAAATGATCAAGCACCAGCAAACCTTAAATATTTTAGAGGAACAGCAAGTAATAGTACAGAGCCACCTCGTTCGATTGAAAATATAATTATAGAGGAATTGATTGCTGCAATGCGTTGTGTTTATCTGGATTATCACACTACAGATAAGGGTGTTATATACAAAGAAGTTCTTAAGTTCTTTGGCTATAAAGTGGTTACAGATAAGGTTCGCCCATATCTAGATGCAGCGTGGGAGCGAGCTTTTTAGATAATCAAAGTATTTGGATATATCGATTAAGTTAGTTTTGGTGTGTGTTCGACAACTCAACGGCCGAACTCTAACACCTGCTGACTATCCAATACTAGAATTAATTTTATAAATTGAATTAGTTTGAAAATCGGTGAGTTTTCCAGTCTGGGAGAGCGAAGAAGGGACGCTGCGACGCGGAGGACGCAGCGGACGAGATTAGACTAGAGATTGGAGAAAAACCACTCAAATCTAACTGAATTCTTCATTTTTAATTTTTCATTTTTCCTTTTTCATTCTTCATTATTCACTCTTCATTCTTCATTCTTTATTCATCATTCATCAGTCATCATTCATCATTCTTCATTTTTCCTTCTTCATTCTTCATTTATTATAATGGCGATGCTCAAGGAGGCAAAGCTTGGCACCTTGCCACCTTGAGCCCCGGCAACACCGGGCGGCTCTGCCACCCTCATCCCCACTGTCAAACTGTCAAACTCGCCCACTATCAAACTGTCAAACTTTCCAATCCTTTTTTTAAAAGAATTCCTCGTGCATCGCCTCCTTATCTCAATAAGCTCCTGTGCGAGCACACTAGTGGATGAGATTTGCCAAATTGCTTCAAAAAATAAGCAATAGTCAAGGCAAAGCTCATTCCGCTAGTGTTTTTTTCGGCGTCACGGCTCTGCGACCTCTGCGACCTCCGCGTCTCTGCGTCCCTTTGGCGTCCCGTGCATCACGTGCGTCCCTTCGGCGTCTCTGCGTCCCTTTGGCATCCCGTGCATCACATACGTTGTATTGAGTTTGTCTTTTCACCAAATTTTTTGATTTGTAAAATATATTTGTTTCTGTGATTTTAATGTGATAAAATATATTACATATATTTAGATTTTGTTTATATGGGGTTCATTTATGAGTGTTGATAAAAATCAATCAAAACAAAAAATATCAAATATTGATATATTTAAACGTTGCTTGCTTATTGTTCTAGCAGGAGCATCTTTGTTTGTTTCTTCTGGACTTGCTTTGGCCTTTGGTCTGTTGTTTGCTCTGATTTTTGGATCCGTGTGGAGTAAGCCTGTTAAGAAGGTGTCAAAATATTTGCTTCAATTCTGTGTGGTTGGTATTGGTTTTGGAATGAACCTCGTTGAGTCACTTAAGTCCGGCAAAGAAGGTATGCTTTTCACAATTGTATCAGTTGTTGTGGTAATGGTTGTGGGTATGCTTTTTGCACGCTTTTTAAAGGTTGACCGGAAGGCAGGCTACCTTGTTTCTGCTGGTACAGCAATTTGTGGTGGAAGTGCGATCGCTGCAACAGCACCTGTTGTTAAAGCAGATGACAATCAAATGTCTGTTGCACTTGGAACAGTGTTTGTTTTGAATGCTATTGCTTTATTTATTTTTCCATATATTGGGCATGAGTGGCTAAAGATGGATCAGCTTCAGTTTGGCGAATGGGCAGCAATTGCTATTCATGATACTAGCTCAGTAGTAGGTGCTGCCGCTGCCTTTGATGCAAGTTATTTTGCAAATACATCTACACCTAATGTAGCTTTGGAAACAGCAACTCTTATTAAGCTAACGCGTGCACTATGGATTATTCCTTTAGCTTTTGCAACAATGTTTATCTTCAAAGAAAAGGGGAGTAAGGTTTCTATACCATGGTTTATTTTGTGGTTTGTTGTTGCTATGATTATCAACACCTATTGTGGACTTCCGGAGTGTATTTCAAAATTTTTGGTAATGATTAGTAAACGTGGGCTTGCTTTGACAATTTTCTTGATTGGAACAGGACTTAGTGTAAAGACAATCAAGGAGGTTGGACCTCGCCCTCTAATTCAAGGTGTTCTTTTGTGGGCGGTAATTGGGGTAATGAGTGCTGCGGTTATTAAGCTAATGTAATTTGAAACAAATTTTTAAAAGAAAAAAGAGGGGATAGATATGTCAATTAAAGATGTGTTTGAAAATCCAGATAAGTATAATTTTAATATTACTACTCTTGGAGAGGGTCGATTAGATACTCCTGTCTGCAGAACTAAGTATGTTGAAGAAAATGAGCGTGTTCTTATCTCACACGATAGTGTTTATTTGTCAGATTTAGTTCATAGTGGACGCAAGGTGCCTTCCTTTGAAAAGGCAGGTCCTCGTAAAAAGATTTTTCACGACCCAGCATGGTCTAAGGCGGCTATTGTTACCTGTGGTGGCCTTTGTCCGGGCTTAAATGATGTTATTAAGGGCATTGTTCAGACGCTTTGGTTTGAGTATGGGGTAAAAAATATTGTAGGCATCCGTTATGGTCTTGAGGGCTTGATACCTGAATATGGTCATGAGCCTTTGGAGTTGAATCCAGATATTGTTGATGATATTCACACGGTTGGAGGCACAATCCTAGGATCGTCTCGTGGTGGACAAGATACGGAGCAGATTGTGCATACACTTGTACGTAGAGGCATAAACATGCTTTTCTGCATTGGTGGTGATGGTACATTGCGTGCTGCACGTGATATTGCAGAGGAGGTTATGCGCCGTGGGCTTTCTATAAGTGTTGTTGGAGTTCCAAAGACAATAGATAATGATTTGGCATTTATTGGAAGAAGTTTTGGCTTTGAGACAGCTGTATATGCAACAGATTCAGTTATTACAGCAGCACATGCAGAGGCAAAGGGAGCATATCATGGTATTGGCTTGGTGAAGCTGATGGGCCGCGATTCAGGCTTCATTGCAGCTTATGCTTCTCTTGCAAATTCGGTTGTTAATTTTTGTCTTATCCCTGAGCAGCCATTTGAGCTTGAGGGTGAGCATGGCTTACTTAAAGCTCTTGAGCGTCGCTTTAATATTGGTAAAACCCATGCTGTAATTGTTGTTG
Source organism: Kiritimatiellia bacterium (assembly GCA_017481725.1). Taxonomy (GTDB): domain Bacteria; phylum Verrucomicrobiota; class Kiritimatiellia; order RFP12; family UBA3636; genus RGIG990. Next base: position 18,873 of record JAFUOX010000006.1, read on the forward strand.
CAGAGGGTGCAGGTCAAAGCCTTATTGAGGGCGAGGAGGAGCGTCGCGATGCCTCTGGCAATGTTCTAAAGAAGGACATAGGTGAATTTCTAAAGCGTAAGATAGAGGAATATTTCAAGAAGAAGGGTGAAAAGGCTTCTGTTAAATATTTTGATCCAAGCTATAGCATTAGAAGTGTTCCTGCACTTGGAACTGATGCGATACTCTGCCACTTGCTCGCAAAGAATGCTGTGCATGCGGCAATGGCTGGTAAGACAAATTGCGTAATTGGTAAGTGTGCAGATGTCTATATGCATGTGCCGATTGCTCTTGCAACAATTGAACGTCAAAAGATAAATGTTGATGATACTCTATGGCAGGCTGTGCTTGATACAACATGCCAGGAACGCTATTTTGGCTTTGAACCGATAGTTAAAAGCAATTAATCACAATATAAAAAGCCTTATTTTATAATTCAATGAATAGACTTGACTTTGCCACAATTACAATGTCCCCAGCGATTGATACGACGCTGGAAATCGAGGCTTTTCCAACTGATAATGCTGTCATTAAGGCAGGTAGCGAGGTGTATTCAGTTGGTGGCAAGGGATTAAATTCTGCACATTGGCTTTCTAAACGTGGTGCTAGTGTACTAACCACAGGCTTGCTTGGTAAAGAAAATGCAGCAGATTTTGAAGCCTTTATGCACGAAAATAATTTAGTGGATGAGTTTATCCGTGTGCCGGGTTATTCACGAGTGAATGTAATGTTTGTTTCTCCGTCAGGAATGTTTAAAGTCAATCGCTCAGGCTTCCCTGATTTAATGCCGGAGCAATACAGCATTCAGGCAATTATTGATAGCTGCAAAAAGGCGAATACATGTATTATGGCGGGCTCTTTACCCAAAGCAATGCCTGAGGATGTATATGCACAGATAATTGAAGCACTTCATTCAGTAGGCTCGGCAGCGGTGCTAGATGCTTCAGGAAAGGCATTTGCAGCTGGGCTAGAGGCAATGCCAGATGTGATTAAGCCTAATCGGCAGGAGTGTGCAGAGTATCTTGGCAAAAGCATAAACTCCGAGCATGATGTTTTTGCAGCACTTGAAGCATTGGGGAAGAAGGCCAAGCTTGTTATTCTATCAGATAGCAGCAATGGCTGTTGGTTCTTTGATGCTGCTGGCTCTGGAGAAATCAAGTTTATGGCAGCACCTGAGGTTGAAGTAGTTGACACAACAGGTGCAGGAGATGCACTTTTGGCAGAGTTTTCATATAGGTATTTTGGGCTTGCTTCAGGCGAGCGAAAATTGACGGAGGAGCTTATGGCCCACGCTGTTGCTGCTGGCTCTGCAACTTGTACGCTCCCTGGTGCAAGAGCACCTTCTGCCGCATTTGTAGATAATTTAGCAAAGAATTTAATGCTTAAAAAGGAACAATAAAATGAGCTCAAAAATTGATAAATCAAAATTATCAAGACTCTCAGATATACTTAAACGAGATTTCGATGATGGACTAATACCTGGTGCCTCTGTAATCCTAATAAAGGATGGCGAGGAGGTTTTTTATGATGACGTAGGCTATGCTGATATTGAGGAAGGAAAGAAGATTAGCCGCGACACATACTTCCGTATGTATTCACAGACTAAGCCATACACAGGACTAGCTGCTGCAATGTGTGTTGAGAGGGGAATCTTTTCTCCTCGTGAGCCTGTTTATAATTATTTCCCAACCTTTGCAAATAAACAGTATGAGGTTGATGGCTCAGGTGTATTTAAGCCTACACCACGCCCTGTGCTTATTTCGGACCTGCTTAATATGACCTCCGGTATCTCGTATCCAAGCGAATGGGATGAGGCTTCTCGTCAAGCTGGTAAGCTAGTAGAGGATGCACGCAAGGCTCAAAATGAGGGTATACCTTTCACAACGCGCGAGTTTGTTTCACGTTTAGGTGAAATGCCACTTGCATTTGCTCCAGGTGACCGCTGGGCTTACGGCTATTCTGCCGATGTCACCGGTGGTGTGATTGGGGAGGCAAATGGCTGCACCTTTGGCGAATTTATGAAAAGAGAAATTCTTGAGCCTATTGGGATGACTCACACAGGCTTTGATATGCCAAATTCAGAACGCCACAAGCTTGCAAAGGCTTATCGCCTTTATCCAGAGGGGCTACGCCCAGAGGGAGAGTTTGCAGATAGGCATCTAGGTTTAAATGCTTACAAAGAGGGTGAGGTTTTCTTTGAGTCAGGAGGCGCAGGCTTTGTTTCTACTATCGATGACTTGGCTCAATTCTCTAAGTTTATGATTAACCGTGGCAAATTAGGCGATACAAGGCTTATTTCTGAAGTTGGCTTTAACTGGTATACCTCTCCACAGCTAACGCCTCATCAGGCACGTACCTTCAACTGGCAGGATTTCCCTGAGCATAACTACGGAAACTTCATTACAACGAAGATGATGAAGGGCTGCTACTCAACACCTGACAATGTTGGAACCTTCGGTTGGGGTGGCTGGCTTGGCACAAACTGCTTTGTTGACCCAGTAGAAAATATGTCTATGGTATTCCTCGTTCAGCGACTATTTGCGGGAGATCCAAAGGTCAAGGTGACCGAGCTTTATTATCGCTTGCGTTCTGCAGCATATTCAGCACTTGTATAATTTATAACGAATGAGGTAATTATGAAGCTAGATGTTAAAAAGTTAAATTTACTTTCAAGATTGATGCGCCGTACCATTGATGATGGGGAATTGCCAGGTGCATCAGTAATGGTAATCAAGGATGGCGAAGAGGTATTCTTCGATGCTGCTGGCTATGCAGATATTGAGAATGGCGTGAAGATTGATCGTGATACATATTTTCGCCTTTATTCTCAAACAAAGCCTTTTACTGGCTTGGCAGCTGCAATGTGCGTTGATCGAGGAATCTTTTCTCCTCGAGAGCCGGTCTATAATTATTTCCCAACCTTTGCAAATAAAAAGTGCATAATCAATGGAGAAATACGCCCAGCCCCACGTCCAATTTATATCTCTGATTTGCTCAATATGACATCAGGCATTTCATATCCAGGTGAATACGATGAGCCATCACGAGAAATTATGAAGCTTCTTGATGAGGTTAGAAAGGCTCAGGATAGGGGAGAGCGCATTACAACCCGCGAAATCGTTTCTAAGGTAGGTGAATTCCCAACAGCCTTTGCTCCAGGTGATAGGTGGAACTATGGCTTCTCCGCAGATGTTGCAGGTGCAGTAGTGGAGGTGGCAAATGATTGCCGCTATGGCGAGTTTTTGCAGAAGGAAATCTTTGACCCTCTTGAAATGAAAACCATTGGCTTCACTATCCCAGATAAAGAAAGAGGAAAGCTAGCTAAGACATACATCCGCACCCAGGAGGGATTGAAGCTCTATGGAGAGCTTGAAAATCGCAATATTGGCATGAATTCCTACAAGGAGGGGCTTGTAGATTTTGAGTCAGGTGGCGGAGGACTTGTTGGTACAATTGATTCGCTAGGAAAATTCTCCAAGTTCCTTATTGCACGTGGCAGGGTGGGTAATGAGCGCTTGATTTCAAAGTATGGCTTTGACTGGTACACCTCTCCGCAGCTAACAAAGGAGCAGGCTCGTTCCTTTAACTGGGCAGATTGCTTGAATCAGAATTATGGCAATTTCCTCAATATCAAGACAACAATGACAGCTTGCTCAACACCTGACAATGTTGGCACCTTCGGTTGGGGTGGCTGGCTTGGCACAAACTGCTTTGTTGACCCAGTAGAAAATATGTCTATGATTTATCTCGTACAGCGCCAGTATGAGGGTAATCCTAAGGTCCACTATACTGACCTATACTACCGTTTGCGTACGGCATTGTATTCTGCTCTAGTTTAGTTAAAAAATAATCATAATAATTTTCAGTCAATAGCTTTTGGTTTTATTCAATGTTTTGTAGGATTTTATATGAATTCTCATAATTTCACAATTCAGCTTCGTTCAGCCAATGGAGAAAAGCTTTGTCTTTCTGCATCAGATGCGTCTGCTATTAACCAAATTGATAATGATGTAATATTCACTGGCTTTGTAGAAGGAATTTCTGTTGTTGCTACAGCTACGCCTATATCTTCAACGGAAACAGAGTGGAGTATCACTATTGATAACCCATCTGATTATGCTATTGAGTGGGTTGATTATCCTTGTGTTAAGTGTGGGAAGCTAAAGCGCAATGGAGGAGATGCTCAAATCCTTTCCTCCTATAATGAAGGCATTATTATTGAGGATGCCTTTGCGCGTGATACCTCATCCCCATTTCCTCAAAAGCAAGTAGAATACCCATCAGAGGGTGCATACTATATGTTCCCTCACATGCTATCGGCTCAGTTTATTGCATACCTTGCTCCTGCTAGTAACATATATCTTGGCGCACATGATCCAGCACGTGGACCAAAATCCATTGACTACCGTGCTACAGAGGAAGGAGTAGAGCTTTTTGTTAAAACCTTTACTGGTGTATCGTATGGTGAAAATTATTCGCTTACATATCCAATAATAACAAAAAACTTTGAAGGAGATTGGGAGGACGCTGCCACAATTTATCGCGATTGGTTTGAGGCTAATCTACCTGATGGTGCCGTTAAAATACCAATGAATCCTCGTTTGCCAGAATGGTATGCAGATTCTCCTCTAATTATTGCTTATCCTGTGCGTGGTATTCACGATATGGACGAGATGACGCCTAATGCACTTTTCCCATATATGCAAGCAATGCCTATTATTGAAGAGATTGCTCGAGAGACTCAAACTCGCATTATGGTGCTATTGATGCATTGGGAGGGCACTGCACCATGGGCTCCTCCGTATGTGTGGCCGCCTTATGGAGGAGAAGAAAGCTTTAATGAATTTTTAAATAAACTCCATGAGAAAGGACATCTACTGGGAGTGTATTGCTCAGGCTTTGGCTGGACAGAGCAGTCAAATCTTATTGCAGAATATGCTCGCTCAGCAGAGAAGGAGGGCTTGCTAGATGTAATGTGTGCTGGCCCTGACGGAAAGGTTTTGCTAAGTAAAATATGCACCTTCCAGCGCTCAGGTTACGATATTTGCCCAGCCTCTGAGAAGGGTCGCAAAATATTGCGTGAGGCATATTCTCCGCTTTTCTCATCTGGTGTGGATTATGCACAGATACTTGACCAAAATCATGGTGGAGCACAGTATTTCTGCTATAGCCGCGAGCATGGACATCCTGCAATGCCCGGTAGCTGGATGACAAGTAATATGCAGACCCTCCTAACAGAGTGGAATCGCCTTGCTCCAAGCATGCTAATGGGCTGCGAATCAGCGGCTGCAGAGCCATTTACGCCAAACCTCTTGTTTAGCGACAATCGTTTTGAATTAAACTACTATTTTGGCCGACCAGTACCGCTTTATGCTTTCATTTACCATGAGTATTTACGTAACTTTATGGGTAATCAGGTGTCATGCCCATTCCCAGTGAAGGATGGCACTCTCTGTATGCGCATGGCACACTCATTTGTTGCTGGAGATGCCTTGACGGTAACGCTAATGCCAAATGGCGAATTTATGCCAAATTGGGGCTGTCGAGATTTTTCTGCATTGCCAGACAAAGCAACTCACCTTGGCTTTATTAAGCGCTTAATGGAGTTTTATCGTGGACCAGCAAAGCAATTTCTCTTTGCGGGACGCATGGTAAAGCCTCTTCCAGTAAAATGTCCTACAATTTCAGTTACAACGATTTTTGGCTACACCCAAGAGCTGCCAGCAGTGTTTTCAACAGCGTGGGAGGCAAATGGTGAGCGTGCTCAAATCTTTGTAAATCACACAACAGAAACCATCACTTGCCGATGGAACAATCAAGAAATTACAATCCCAGCCCTATCAGCAGAATTCCGTAATTTTTAATAATCCGATGTAAAACGAACGCTAGCGGCGTAAGCGTGGTGGCTTGCGTAAGCGTGGCGGCTAAAAGTGCGAAGAAAGGGACGCAGAGGGCGCAAAGGACGCGGAGGTGCGCTGAATTAGTGAATAACTAATAGTGAATAATGAATAATTAAGGTAAAAAATATTTGAGGTGCGTGCTGGGGTGCTTTGCACGCACACATTGCGTGAAAACTCTTATTTCATAAAGACGATTAGACGTTAGACGTTGAACAGGCAGCTTAGCGCTTAGGGGACAATGGGGACACAGGAGACCTTGGGGACAAATTTTTTAAGCGCTAGAAATTCTTGCTCTCCCGTCGCCAAAGTCCCCTATGTCCTCAATGTCCCCATCAAAACTTGAGAGCAATAAATAAAATCGTGCTGCACATATTTGACGTAAGCGTGATTCCTAAACGTGCGAAGGGGAAGGGACGCAGAGGGCGCAAAGGACGCGGAGGTGCGCTGGATTAGTGAATAACTAATAGTGAATAACGAATAATTAAGGTAAAAATATTTAAAGGAGTGTGCTGGTGTGCTTTGCACGCACGCATTGCGCAAAACTCTTATTTCATAAAGACGATTTGACGATTGAACAGGCAGCTTAGCGCTTAGGGGACCTTGGAGACACAGGAGACCTTGGGGACAAATTTTTTAAGCGCTGAAAAATTTTGCTCTCCCGTCGCTAAAGTCCCCTATGTCCTCAATGTCCCCATCAAAACTTGAGAGCAATAAATAAAATCGTGCTGCACATATTTGACGTAAGCGTGATTCCTAAACGTGCGAGCCAAGCGATAGCTTTGGCGTTGCGTACTCGCCAAAGGTTTTGGCGTGCTTTGCACGCTCGCGCTAGCGTGAAAGTTAAAGTTATTCAATTGTTCCGGATGCATTTCTTAAAAAATGATATTTACACAATAGACGTGTAAATGGTAAAATCAGTAATATAAATTTGTGCTAGTGTGAGTTTTTAGCAGGAAGTTAATATGAAAGCAAAAATTTCAGCAAACAAAGATTTTTTAGTAGGCGATATCGATAATCGCATATATGGTTCATTTATTGAGCATCTAGGTAGAGCAGTTTATGGTGGAATTTATGAGCCAGAGCATCCAACTGCAGATGAATGCGGATTTAGGCGCGATGTTATTGATTTAGTCAAAGAATTAAATGTTCCAATTGTACGCTATCCGGGAGGGAATTTTGTTTCTGGTTATAATTGGGAGGATGGTATAGGTGATAAAGCTAAGCGTCCTCGCCGTATGGAGCAAGCATGGTTCTCACTTGAAACAAATGAGGTTGGAATTGATGAGTTTCAGGAGTGGGCAAAGCGTGCTAATACAGAGGTTATGATGGCTGTAAATTTAGGCACACGTGGACCAGATGAAGCAAGAAATTGTGTTGAATATTGCAATTCTTCTACAGATACACATTATGCAAATTTACGTCGAGCAAACGGCTTTGAAAAGCCTTTTGGAATTAAGGTGTGGTGTCTTGGCAATGAAATGGATGGAGATTGGCAGATTGGCAAAAAAACTGCTGAAGAATATGGTAGAATTGCTCACGAAACCGCAAAGGTAATGAAATGGGTAGATCCATCAATAGAGCTTGTTGCTTGTGGTAGCTCAAGCCAAAATATGAGCACCTTTGGTGAGTGGGAGTTAACGGTTCTTGATCACACTTATGATGATATTGATTATCTATCCTTGCATTGCTATTATGCAAATTATGATAATGACACACCTGCTTTCTTGGCAAAAGCAGAAGAAATGGATCGTTTTGTAAAAGGTGCAGTTGCATTTTGTGATGCTATTAAAGCAAAAAAACATAGCAAAAAGACCATAAATTTATCTTTTGATGAGTGGAATGTGTGGACGCAAGATGGTGCTTGGGAGAATCAAAAAACACCATGGCAAAAGGCACCACGCCTTTTAGAGCAAAAGTATACCTTTGAAGATGCTCTTCTTATAGGTTGCATGCTTATGGTTTTGCAGAATAATTGTGACCGCGTAAAAATGGGTTGCTTGGCTCAGCTTGTAAATGTGATTGCTCCAATATTTACTGAAAATGGAGGACCTGCATGGGTTCAAACAATCTTTTATCCATTTATGTTTGCCTCTAATTTTGGTCGTGGCAGAGTGCTTCAGGCAAAGTTAGAGTGTAACACCTATGATAACAAGGGCGAGGCAATCCCATATATAATGAATTCCATAATCGATAATGGAAAGGGTGAGCTGATAGTATATGCGGTAAATCGTAGCCTAGAGGATGACATTGAGCTAGAGCTTGCAATTTCTGGTTATGATGGAATAACTGCAGTAGAACATATTGAGCTATATTCCGATGATATTAAAGCAGTAAATACAAAGGATAATTGTGCAATAAAGCCAGCAAATGTACCTTTAAAAGATAAAATTATTCTAAAGAAACATTCTTGGAATATGGTTCGCTTGCAGTATAAATAAAAAATTTTTTTAAAAAAATTATTTACATAAAATACATGATAATGATAAAATTATCGCATTAATTTTATCTCTTAATAGGAGCCAATATGAAAAAAGTTTATGAAGGTAAGACAAAGGACGTTTACGCACTTGATAATGGCAATGTATTGCTAAAGTTTAAGGATGATTGCACAGGTAAGGATGGCGTTTTTGATCCAGGTGAGAATTCTGTTGGTTTGACAATCGAGGGTATCGGTAAGGCAAATCTACAGACTTCAATTATGTATTTTGAGCTATTGAAGAAGGCAGGTATTAAGACACACTATGTTGCTGCAAATATTGATGAAGCAACAATGGAGGTTTTGCCTGCTGAGTGCTTTGGTAAGGCTCAGGGTGGTAATGGTCTTGAGGTTATCTGCCGTTTGGTTGCAACAGGTAGCTTTGTTCGCCGCTATGGTGAGTACATCAAGGATGGTACTCCACTAGAGGGTGGTTATGTTGAGTGCACATTTAAGAATGATGAAAAGGGCGATCCTCTTGTAACAGGAGAAGGTCTTGCAGCACTTGGCGTTATGACACCAGCTATGTTCCAGAGCATGAAGGAGCAGACACTAAAGATTACAAAGATTGTTGCTGATGATTTGAAGAGCATCGGTCTTGATCTTTGGGACATCAAGTTTGAGTTTGGCTACAACAATGGCGAAGTAATTTTGATTGACGAGATTGCTTCAGGAAATATGCGCGTTTACAAGGACGGCAAGATTGTTGATCCAGTTGAGCTAACAAAGCTAATTCTAAACCGCAAATAAAATTTATTAAAGAAGCGTCCTTCGGTGCGCTTCTTTTTTATTTTGGGTTAAGCATATTTGCAAGTATTTTGCAAATTGCTGCCCGTATTGGGGTATGCGGTCACTGCAAGGTTGCAAACAAGTACTTGGGGTCTTTGCCCCAAGTAGGTGGATTCCGCTGGCACTCAAACACAAAATCGAGTGTAGCCATCAAAGGCATAGCTCATGTTCTCTTTCGCGAGGGACTCCCATGCGCACAGCAGATGTTTTCCATGCACCTGTTGTTCCGTATAAATATTCACGGATGCTATGCTGTTGGATTTTGTTTCCCGCAGAGGCCGCAGAGCCGCAGAGAATTAAACCACAAAAACTTTTCGTGTTGTTTCGTGTGTTTCGTGGTTTCACGGATGCTATGTTGTTGGATTTTGTTTCCCGCAGAGGCCGCAGAGCCGCAGAGAATTAACCTCCAAAAACTTTTCGTGTTGTTTCGTGCATTTTGTGGTTACAAATAACCCTTAAAACTCTCCGTGCCTCGTTCCCTCCATTGCCTCCGTGTTTCGCCGAAGACCACAGCGACAGCGTTTTAGTCGTTGCACTTGTTGCTTACGCTTAACACGGAGTACGGAGGACAAAGGAGGAAAAGTGCAAGCAACCATTATAACACCCCCAAAAATCCCTCCGAGCCTCCTTATCTCCTATCGCCGAAGGCTACAGCGTCAGCGACAAATCCGCGTTTCGCCGAAGGCCACAGCGACAGCGTTCATCCAATCTCTCTTGCAAATTACACTTTTGCAAATTACGTTAAATCTATATGATAATTCTTGAATTATCATTTTATAAGTGATAATATATTTTTACAAAATGTTAAAAGATTGATTTTATTAATTTTATACGCTTAGCGTAATTCGTCTTCGTGAAAATCGCCAAATTTAAACGAGTATGGACGGACAAGCGCGTGCAAGGTGTATTGTGTACCCTTTGCGCGTCTCTATGTTTGCTCATACAAGGTGTTTGGCGATACCTCACGGAGGCAAATTTTAGGGACGCGTTTTTTTATTCTCTAAAATAGGCTTCTATGCTAAGAAATAAAAATTATATCTATTGGCATAAGTTTTTTATTGCTAAATAGGAATAAATATAGAAATCGGTGTTTGTTTTTTTAATTAACATAGGAGAAAATTATGAGTGACGATATAAATTTTGATGAAGAAAAGCTAAAAAAAGAGCAGTCCAAGTATGCCCCAAAGGATGAGAATGAGATTAAAGAGAAGGTTTTAAATAAAGAAGAAAAGTTGAATAGCAAGTTTTCTACAATAGAAAAGTTAAAGCCTTATTGGGACGATTTTAAAACAATTTTCTCTATGATTAAGGATTACGTTACTGGAAAGTATAAAGAAACACCATTTACAACAATTGCTAGTTTAGCTGGTGTATTAATTTATGTTCTTTCTCCAATTGATTTAATGGCTGATTTCATTCCACTTCTAGGATATGTGGATGATGCTGCAATCTTGGGTCTTGCCATTAAACTAGCTGCTGCAGATATTGAAAAATATCGTCAGTGGAGAAAGACAATAGATGTAGAAGAACTCAAGTAAATTTTGTGAGCACAATTAATTCGTTTGTAATGCGAATTTGTTGTGCTTTATATATTCAAGGAGATTAGATATGAACAATGGATATGGAGTTGGGGCAGAGATTGCGAAGGGCTTACGAGGATGTTGCTCTTTTTTCTTAGTGCCAGTCATCGCAATCTGTTCTGGAATTGCTATAGGACAAAATGCAGGAGTTGCATTAGGAATTTTGGGTGGAATAGGGGCTGGTTTTGCTTCTGTCTTTATAATTAGCATAACAATAGGTAAGCTTACAAAAGAATTAACATATGTGGATTGTTTAATCCCGCTAATTGTTTCTATAATTTCGGGAGTTGTGTTCTTGCCTGTTTCCTTATTTACAGCTAGTTTATTTTCAACAGCAACCTGTATTATTGCTGGTGCATTAACATCTCTAACATTATTCATTTATAAGACAAGAGTACTCAATCCAATATTTCTTGTTTTCCCATTCTTAGTATTCATTTACGAGATTTTACCAATAGAATTACCAACAGATTTGGATAATATTTTAGCTTTAAGTGGAAACACAATAAATCAGTTTGCTGTTTTTGCTTTTTCCAAAAAACGGATTGAAGGAGTAACTCCTTCCAACCAACCAAAAATACCAGAGTAGAAACAGATTTTTTAATTTGCTACAGGGTAATAACAAGTATAAAAGAAAGGATAATTATGGATAAAGAAGTATTGGAAAATATGCTAAAAGAGTATAAAGAATCGGGTTTGTCCGCAGATGAATTTGTCTTAAAAGTTTTAAAAGATAAAGGATCTGAAAATCCTGAAGAAGATATTGAAAAACTTAATAGAATTTTTAAAGAAATAGACAAATCTTATTTAGAAATTAAAGAATGCAAAGAAAATGGTGTATCTAGAGAAAACTATTTAAAAAAAGTTATTGATAGAGTTACTTCTGGATTAAATCCAAAAAACATTGGGAAGGTCTTGTCTGACATGATTTTTTCATTCAGAAACGTACCACATAAAAATGAAGAAACGGCTATTCCATACAATGATGATACTGATGTTGATTATGTTATGGAATTAAGTGATGCAATTAAGGAAGAAGTAATTACTGGAATTTCAACAGAAGAGGAGTAATATCATGGATAATGTAGATTCTTTTAAAATGTTTAATAGCGATGAAGAAAGAATAGAGATAAAAAAATTGTTATCTTCATATTTATACAATGAGGATACAAATATAGAATCCGCAGCAATGCTATCTGACAAAGCGGTGTTCGAAGCAGAAACGGCATGTGATGTTGAAACGGGCAAGTGTACGGAACAAGATGCAGTTGAAAATTTAATTGATAGACAAACAGCTCGCGTATCCGTTTGGTTCAGTGAAAACGGAAAAGAAATAGTTGAAAGAGCATTTGAAGCCGCTGGCATAGGGGTTGGAATACTTTTGTCACGTTGGGTTGGCCCTAATGCTATTCTAATTTCGCGTAAAATAGGACAAGTATTAGGAAGAACTGTAAGTAAAACAGCAGAAATACTAATAGATAAAGGAATAAGAAAAATCGGTCAATTCGGGAAGAAACTTTGGAATTGGACCAAAGAAAAAGTCGCTAGACCACTATATGAAAAAATGAAGAAAACATGTAATTTTTCATAGAAATTTACGCAAAAAATTGATTATAGGGGTGTTTTATTATATCCCTATAATCTTCCCTCCTGTTAATAAATGGTGTTAGAAAAAATTCATTATGGCTAAACGGATTAGCGAATTAAAAACAGATCAAGTAATATATCGTTATATTGAGGCTCGTCGACCTATAATATATATAAATCATTTTGATTTTCAAACAATAGATAGAATAATTGAAAAAAAATGTGATGAAGTTTTTTCTATTAGGGGCGAGAAACGTTATAAAATTTATGAATTTATTGAAGCCTCGGGAGAAATAAACTTCAAGACGAAGCGGCACGAAGATTACGATAGCACCGATCTTGTTTCTTTTTTGAATAAATTTGATAACGATCTCTTCAAAGAAAAAAAACAGCAAATAATTGTTTTGTTGAAAGATGTGCATTCCACGTTGATGGAAGATAAAAGGGTGCTTTCCGCTTTACAATCAATAGCACAACGTAAAAATATGTCACGAGGTGTCCCGGGTGATTATTACAATGTCACAGTTGTAATTGTTGACTCTAAATTAGTTATACCCCACGAGATAGAAAAAATAGTAACATTAGTTGAGATTTCTCCACCTACAGAAGATGAAATCAAAAGCATAATTAATGATGTTGTTGGAAATGCAAAAGTAGACGATATTAATGATATCGTGTTAGCCGTGAATGGACTTTCTGTATATGAAATTAGGCAAATAATCAAGTATGCTATTGTTGAAGATAATGAATTAAATAAAAATGATTTAGATTTAATTTTTGAAGAAAAAAGACAAGCCATTCAAAAATCAGGATTATTAGAATTAGTGAATTTTAATGACAAGGTAGATTTGGGTGATTTTGATGGCCTCATTAAATATTTAGAAGGAAAGAAAAGTATATTTAAAAATTTGGCAGATGCAAAAGCTAATGGAGTTGATAGTCCTGCTGGGATAATGCTAGTAGGAATGCCTGGCTGTGGAAAAAGTTTGAGTGCAAGTTGTGTTGCAAAAATGTTTGATTGTCCTCTATTGAAATTAGATATAGGGCGAATTTTAGGAAAATATGTAGGCGAAAGTGAAGAAAATTTACGTAAGGCTATACGAGTTGCAGAAGCAGCATCACCATGTATTCTTTGGATAGACGAGATAGAAAAAGCATTTGCAGGTGTTTCTGGAGGAGGAAGTGAGGTTTTAACTAGAATGTTTGGCTATTTCTTAACATGGTTACAAGAGAAAACATTACCAGTTTATGTCTTAGCTACTGCTAATAATATTTCAAATCTTCCACCTGAATTTACAAGACGGGGTAGGTTTGATGAGATTTTCAAGGTTAGCTTACCAGAAGGTGATGGTATAGAAAACATATTTAAAATACATGTATCCAAAAGGTCAAAAAACAAAAATCCGAAACCTAATATAGATTATAAGAAAATAGTATCTCTATGTAAGGATAAAAAATATTCTGGAGCAGATATAGCAAGTATAGTTAAAGAGGCTGCAGAGATTGCGTATTTAGATGATAAACGTGTAATTAAGCAAGAGGATTTAGAAGAGATAATAAAGCACACAACATCTAGTAATAAAGCACAAGAGAATAATGCAACTTATAAAAAAATGGTTGAAGATTTACAAAAGCTAGATGCAAAATCAGTCTCTAAGTAAAAAAAGAAAGATTCATTATGATACTAGAAATTAATGGAAAAGATATTTCTAACCTTGAGCAATTAAAAGACAATTTTGTTGTATTTGAACTTTTGGAATATAGGAGTAAATTTGCTGATTGGCTTTTAGAGAGAGAATATGATGAAGAATCAGAAAAAGTTTCAACATTAGACAGTAGCTTGTCTGATGAAGAATGGCTAGAAAAGGTTGCAGAAATTTGTGGTTTTGATGAAGAGCTTCAAAAACATAAAGAAAATGAACTTCAATTGCAGATGAGAGAGCAATTAAAAGGAATTTTGATAAGCAATAAAGAATTTAATTATTATAATCAGTTATCTAATTCTGAAAAGTCTAAAGTTCTTAGTTTAGCAGAGAAGTTTAACTTTAAAATAGTAGTGCCATTTCTTCGTAATTCTTCAGATTTAAATGATATTTTAAATAATTTCGAATCTGAAGTAATAATACAAGAATGTTTGAAAGATTTAAATTGTGTATTAGTTATTTATTTGCTTTTTTCTTCAAAAGAAAAGCTTAATAGTATAGTTAATCCCGAATATCATAAATATTTAGGCATTATTGCAGTAGAAGACAAGTTTTTTAGTTTGAATAATTTTTTTTCAACATTCAAAAAAATTTGTGTAAGCAAAAGTAAATTAGTTCATTTGAGTATTTGGTTACAATCGATAATTTATTTTGATGATTTATGTAAAAATAGTTTTGTAATAGATTTAGTGACTATTATAAATTTAGATTCTGCAATAAAATTAAATATCTTAATTTTTGATTATATAAATAATATGTTTCAGAAAGAGCTTAGCACTTGTTATGGAGATAAAAATAGTGTTTTTCGTTTATATGATGATATTAATAAAACAATATATAGTTGTTTGATGAATGATCAAAAGGCTGTGCAAAAGCCAGGATATCATGAATTTATAAAAAATTATTCAATATTAACTAAAACAAAAGATGTTTTGTGTTTTATGGATAAGAAAAGATTGATTGATGTTTTTTATTTTAAGCCAGAGCCCAATATAGTAAATATCGCTCATGTTTTGTTTGGAGAGTCGGAAAAAGTTTTGGATTTTTGTTCGCGAGTGGTAAAACGTAAGGAATATTTTAAGTTTAAATAATTCATTACTGCTTCCATAAGATTTATTCGTCAAATGAGGAATAAACAAATGTAGGCGGGATGTGATGATAGGGTTCCGTGAAATCGCCAAGGCCGTATTTCGGCAATATGATGAATGACCTAACACCATTCCGCTTACTTACTTTTTGAGGAGATATTATGAATGAAAGTATTTTGCAATCAAAACTAGATAAATTGTTTGATGAGTGGGAAGTCGCTGTTGCTGCTTGCCCAGAAATTCCTGCTGAAATTAAAGAATGCTTCGTGCGCGATGGCTTCTATCCAGGCTACCTAAATCAAAAGTGTAAGGTGTTGTTTGTGGCTCGCGAATCACTTAGTGTCGAAGGTGATTATATAAAAGAGGTTTTTGACGCATATAAAAGTAAACGTGTTGGTGGCAAAAATATCAATCAGTATCAATTCCATGCGTTAATGATGTATATAGCATATGCACTAAATAATAATTGCTTTGATTGGAATAGCATCCCTTGGGCAGAAAAGCTCTGCGAGACATTTGGTACGCCTGGCGGACTAAGCTTTGCTTTTATGAATTTGTCAAAATTCAGTAATTGGTCAGAATCTAATTGGCAAAGCAATTGGAATTTAATAAATTCTTCACTAAAGGTTAGTGGTAACGATTCTTTCATCAAACAGGAAATTGAATTGCTAGACCCAGATGTAATTATTACTATGAATTTAGATGGTAATTTAAGTTACTTGGGTGAAATGCGTAAGGTCTTGAATACCACCGACATCAATAAATATGCATATAAGGTCAATGGTAAGGAAATTCCTCTCTACGATATGTGGCATTTTTCTGCCCCAAGTAAGTCGCCAAGAGGAAATTATTTGGAGCCACTTAGTAAATTAGTATAAAAGGAGAAAAATTATGGCAAAGCAACGTGTTAATTTGACAGATAAGAAGTGCGCTACCTGTCGCTGGTGGCAGGGTGATCGCGAGGTGATATTTTGGTCTCGTAAGCCATTTAAAGTGGAGTGCGATGTGCAAGGCATGTGCCCATCCTGTAAGCAAAATAAGACCTATAGCTTTAGCTGCAGAAATTGGGTTCCATGGGAAAAGCTTCCATAACCCTTAATCATGGTTTTAATTGTCTAATTAAGTTAAAAAATATACAACAATTAAACGTAAATTATGAGATCGTTAGAATATGGGAAAGCTCCAGAAACTGAGGCTCCAGCTGGATTTTCTGTTGTACTTGAAACAGTAGGTCCGTTTTTCTAGTTTTTGTGTATTAGGTATAATCCTTAATCCCACAGATAGAAACCAAATCTAAATTGATTTTCAGGATTAAAAAAATTATACTTATTCGCATATGAATATAAGAGTATTATATAATTATATCCTTGTTCGTCTAGCTGTTCGTCATATTCTTCCAGCACATTTTGTTAATTCAAAACCTGTTTCTGAATGTGGCGAAGAGCTTGTTGAGCGTGATGGGTGTCTAGTGCGTCTTGGCGTATTTGAGCGTCTAAAGCAGGTAAATGAATTTTTGCCTGATGGATATCGTATTGTTGTTGTTGAAGGCTTCCGTGATGAGAGAAAACAAGAGCAATTACGACAAGAGGCTGAGAAAAAAATAAAGGAAGCCTTCCCTGAAATAACAGAATCTGAATTGGTGACCCGCTTAAATAAGTCGGTTGCTAACCGTAGCGGGCATCTTACAGGCGGAGCCGTAGATGTGCTTCTTTATAAGGATAATCAGGTGGCTCCATGCGGAAGCAAATATCTTGAGTTTAATAATGAAACGCCTTCATTTGCCCGACTAAAGGATAAAACAAGTAGTGCAAATCGAAAAATACTTCATAAAGCAATGAAAAAAGCGGGATTTAGTAATTATCCAGCAGAGTGGTGGCATTTTTCATATGGTGATAAAATGTGGGCAGCATATGCAAATAAGCATGCTGCCATCTATGGCGAGGTAAAGAATTCATAAATGTACTTCGGTGTTGTTTACCTTTAATTACATCAGAAAAGTTTGGCCTAGAAAATTTAATTCAGAGTATCTCCAAAAATGTATTGATTATCAAGAGTAATATTCACGGATGTTATGTTGTTGGATTTTGTTTCCCGCAGAGGTCGCAGAGCCGCAGAGAATTAAACCACAAAAACTTTTCGTGCCCTTTTGTGCATTTCGTGGTTACAAATAACCCTTAAAACTCTCCGCGTCTCGTTCCTCCAAGCAACGAAAGTAACTTCTAAATATTGCTTCCGCTTCTGGGAGATTAGGAGAGGGGATTGGGGTTATTGTTCCTTGCACAATTCTCCCTTGTCCTTCGTACTCCGTGTTAGGCGAAAGCAACGAGTGCAACGATTTAAACGCTCTCGCTGTAGCCTTCGGCGAAACACGGAGATAGGGGAGAACGGAGACACGGAGGGGTGCTGGGGGTTATTGTTGCTTGCACTTTTCCTTCTTCCCTCCGTGTTAAGCGAAAGCAACGAGTGCGAAAAGGGACGCAGCGACGCGGAGGACGCAGCGGACGAGATTAGACGCGATAGCAAAAAACAATGGTCTATCGTCTAAAGGTCTAAATATCATTGAGTGGTGGTGCGTTCTGGCGATTGTTAGAGAAGGCTCAAGGAGGCAAAGGTTTTGCACCTTGAGCCCCATCAACATCGGACGGCAAAGCCACCCTCAATGATGAGGATAACAACTCTGCATACCTTTTGCATCACGTGCGTTGCCTCCGCATCTTAATAGGCTTCTGGGCGAGGACACTAGAGGATGAGGTTTGCCAAATTGCTTCGAAAGAGTAGCAATAGCCAAGGCAAAGCTCATTCCGCTAGTGTATTTGTTGCGTCACGGCTCTGCGACCTCTGCGGCCTTTGCGTCTCTGCGTCCCATTGGCGTCATGTGCACACAGATTAGTCGCTAGCGCTGTGGCCTTCGGCGAAACGCGGAGCACACGTAGTGTGGTTTTCTAGAGAACGGAGACGCGGAGGGGTGCTGGGGTTATTGTGATAATTGCTTGCACAATTCTCCTTTGTCCTCCGTAAAAATCACACTATGTGTGTCCGTGTTAGGCGAAAGCAATGAGTGCGAACTAGGGTTTTCCATAGGTGTGCGCTGGCAGATAATAAAAAAGGTGGGCTTTTATTGTTGTTTATTGATATAGGTACTAGTTTTTGGTATAATTTTATACAATAATTTTTTAACGAAGGAATTTCAATGATTAAAGCAAACCCAAATTTTAGTAAAATTCAAGCTTCTTACTTGTTTTCAGATATTGCTCAACGTGTAAAAAAGTATATGGAGGCAAATCCAGATGCTAAGCTAATTCGACTTGGCATTGGAGATGTAACAAAGGCTCTTCCAAAGCCTTGCGTTGATGCTATGGCAAAGGCAACCGCAGAAATGGGCGTTGATGCAACCTTCCGTGGATATGGCCCAGACCATGGCTATGCTTTCTTGCGTGAAGCAATTGCTGAGCATGATTTTAAGGCACGTGGTGCAGATATTGATGCATCTGAAATTTTTGTTTCTGATGGTGCAAAGTGCGACACAGGTAATTTTCAGGAGCTATTTTCAAATGATATTTGTATTGCTGTACCAGATCCTGTATATCCAGTTTATGTTGATACTAATGTCATGGCAGGAAGAACAGGAGCCGCTGTGGATGGTCGTTATGAGGGGCTTGTTTATCTAAATAGCACTGAAGAGAATAATTTTGTTCCTGCTCTTCCAGAGGAAAAGGTTGATTTAATTTATTTGTGCTTCCCAAATAACCCAACAGGTGCAGTTGCCACACGTGAGCAGCTTCAGGCTTGGGTTGATTATGCACACGCAAATGATGCCCTAATTTTGTTTGATGCTGCTTATGTTGCATTTATCCGTGATGAGTCTATTCCACACTCAATTTATGAGCTAGATGGAGCTAAAGAGGTTGCTGTAGAGTTCCGCAGCTACACAAAGACAGCTGGCTTTACAGGTACACGCTGCGGCTATTGCGTTGTGCCAAAGGAGTGTCGCGTATTTGATGAGAATGGCAACAAGATTATGCTTCAGCCAATGTGGGCTCGCCGTATGAGCACAAAGTTTAATGGCGTGGCATATCCTGTGCAGCGTGCAGCTGAGGCAGTTTATACTCCTGAGGGCAAGGCTGCAACGAAGGCACTTATCGATGGCTACTTGGAGAATGCAAAGATTATTCGCGAGGCTTTAATTGAGAAGGGCTATAAGCCAACAGGTGGTGATAATTCTCCATATATCTGGTTCAATACCGGCAAGGATTCATGGGAGTTCTTTGATTATCTATTGAACAATGCACAGATTGTTACAACACCAGGTGCAGGCTTTGGTCGTTGCGGTAATGGTTATATCCGTATTAGTGCATTCAATTCAAAGGAAAATGTGCTTGAGGCAGTTGAGAGACTAAAGAAGGTACTCTAATTTTTGTGTGCTTTGTTGTGATAATAATCACTTGAATATTGTGAAAAATGAATATAGACGGTAAACAAATTTCTGCAGAGATTCGCAGCGAGGTTGCTGCTGAGGTTGCAAAATTAAAGGCAGCTGGTGTTGAGCCAGGCTTAGCTGTTATTCTAGTAGGAGATAATCCTGCTTCTGTATCATATGTGACAGCCAAGGAGCGCGCGTGTGTTGAGGTGGGCATTCGCTCATTCCCAATACGCATGGCTGCAGATACTTCAGAGGAAGTGCTTTTAGCAGAAATAGAGCGTCTAAATCAGGATCCAGCAGTTCACGGTATTCTTGTGCAGCTACCATTGCCTAAACACATTGATGAGTCAGCTGTAATCAGAGCAATTTCTCCAGATAAGGATGTCGATGGCTTCCACCCAATTAGCCTTGGTAAAATGGTGCTTGGCGAGGATACATTCCTTCCTTGTACTCCACACGGAATTATTCAGCTATTGATTCGTAGTGGAGTAGAGACCTCTGGCAAGCATGTGGTAGTGGTTGGTCGTAGTAACATCGTTGGTAAGCCTGTTGCTAATCTTCTAATCCAGAAGGCTGCAGGAGCAAATGCTACAGTTACAATCTGCCATACAGGCACTAAGGATATGGCAAGCTTTACCCGTCAGGCAGATATTTTGATTGTTGCGGCGGGCCGCCCAAATACAGTCACAGCAGATATGGTTAAGCCAGGTGTTGTTGTAATCGATGTTGGTGTAAACCGCATTGAGGATGCAACAAAGAAAAATGGCTTTAGGCTTGTAGGGGATGTTGATTATCCAGCTATTAGTGAAATTGCAGATAAAATTACACCAGTTCCAGGTGGTGTTGGACCAATGACAATTGCAATGCTTATGGCAAATACAGCAAAGTCAGCAGCAAATACATTGAAGAAATAATTTAGTGAGGTAAGTATGCGTACAACTATTGCTCATTCAGGAATTAAAAAGCTTCATTATGAGATTCGTGAAATCGTAGATTTTGGTAATGCTTTGATTAAAGCAGGTCAGCCTATTACATGGGAAAATATTGGTGATCCAGTTGCCGCTGGAGAGACAGTTACCCCATGGATTCGTGAAATCGTGATGGATTTGATGAAAGAGGATAAGGCATGGGCTTATTGCCCTAGCCGTGGTGTATTGGAAACTCGCGAATATTTGGCTAATGTTGTTTCCAATAGACCTAATAGCGTAAAAATTACTCCTAATGATATTTTGTTCTTCAATGGTATTGCTGATGCTGTGGATAAGATTTATGACTTAATGAAGTCAGAGAATCGTGTGCTAATGCCAGCTCCATCATATCCAACTCATAGCTCTAACGAGGGAAAGCGTGGAGATTATAGCTTCCTACAGTTCCGCCTTGATCCAAAGAATAATTGGCTTCCTGATCTTGAGGATATTGAAAATAAGGTAAAATACAACCCTCAGGTTGTTGCTATTGCTATTGTAAACCCAGATAATCCAACTGGTGCTGTATATCCTCGCGAAACACTTGAGGCTATTGTGGCTATTGCTCGAAAGTATGGCTTATTTATTATTTGCGACGAAATTTATGCACACATCTGCTATAATGGTGCTGAGCCAATTCATATTTCACAGGTGCTAGGTGATGTTCCTGGCTTAGCTTTGCGTGGTATTTCAAAGGATATTCCTTGGCCTGGTTCACGCTGCGGTTGGATTGAGATGCTTAATGCTGATGCTTCTCCAGAATTCCGCGAATACTGTGATGCACTTATTAAGAGCAAGATGATGGAGGTTTGCTCCACCACATTGCCACAGCTTGCAATTCCTCGCATTTATGGTGATCCTCGTTATCTTGGACTTATGAATGATAGAGCAAAGATGTTTGAGAAGCGCTCAAATCAGGTCTATGATTACTTCAAGAATAATGTTCCAGGAGTTATCGTACATCGCACACAGGGTGCATTCTATTTCTGCGTAACATTTGAGGATGGCGTATTGAGCGATAAGCAGACACTCCCAATTGCAAATCCAACAGTTCGTGCAATGGTTGAGAATGGAGTGAAGGGTCAGCCTTTAGACAAGCGTTTTGTTTACTATATGATGGGCTCTGATGGTGTATGCGTAACCCCTCTAACTGGCTTCCACACAGACATCAATGGCTTCCGTTTGACAACGCTTCGCCCAGATGATGTTGCCCGTGGGGAAATCCTTGAGCGCATTGGTAGCTGTATTCGTCGCTATACTGGCGTTTAACTCTAAAAAATAGGGAGACTTTTCCAATGAAAGAGTATTCTTGCCCAGATTGTCGCACAATAATTGCACATGATGATATGAACATCAAAGAAGGTGTTGGTGTTTGCTCTCGTTGCGGAAAAATTTCAAAGCTCATTGATTTAGTTGAAGAATTTGATTCTGCAGATTATTCACGGCTTTTGTACGAAAAGCCTCCTCGTGGCATAAAGCTTGTACGCGACAAGATGAATCCAATGGGTGATGTAACTTTAACATATCACCGTATAAATCCGGCTGTATTATTTCTAATCCCATTTACAGCTATTTGGAGTGGTTTTTCAATGTTTGGTATTTATATTGGTCCATTCCTGAAAGATGGTAAAATACCTTTAGAGCAGGCATTGATGGGTATACCATTTGTTATTGGTACAATTATTCTTTTAATATCTGTTTTCTCAATGTTGTTTGGAAAGAAAATATTAACCCTTTCCAATGGCAAAGGTACTTATGCCTTTAAGGTTTTTGGTATTGGTAGAACAAAGCACTTTGAATTAAATCGTAGCACACGTATTGAAAATAGTGAAACAAATTATCAGGTAAACCACAACACTCTGCCACAAATCACTATTACTAATGGCAGCAAAAGGGTTAATATGTTTGCTGGGTTAAGGTATGATGCGATGGATTATATCATTGCTTTGCTTCGTTCAGTAGCAAGATAATAAGCTTTAATTTTAAAGAACAATAGTCAAATGAAGCTACGTAATATCAATTTTAAGTTGTTTATAAAATTGTCATTCTACGCATTGCTATGTGCAATTTGTGCTTGGCTAGCATCAGCTGCGTTGATTTACTTTTCCTCTAATGGAAGAATATTTGACTCTTCCTCAATAAATGAAGCACCAGAGAAACGTGCTGCAGTTGTTTTAGGTTGTAGAAAAATATTGTTTCATGGGAACGTTAACTTATATTTTCAAAACAGAATTAACGCTGCTGTTGAGCTTTATAACTCAGGTAAGGTTGATTGTTTAATAGTGAGTGGAGATAATCATACGGCAGGGTATGATGAGTCCACAGATATGAAGGATTCTCTTGTGGCCGCAGGTGTGCCAGAGGATAGAATTGTTTGTGATTACGCAGGCTTTCGAACACTTGACTCCGTTGTGCGAGCAAAAAAGGTATTTGGCTTAGACTCATTTTATATTATTTCTCAGGAGGATCATCTTCGTAGAGCAGTATTTACTGCACGCGGCTTTGGATGTGATGCCTATGGGTATGCTGCAGCAGATGTAAATGTTCGTTATTCTGTTGTAACACGCGTTCGCGAGCAGCTTGCAAAGGTTTCTGCTGTATTAGATGTAATCATCCGTCGCCAGCCAAAATTTTTAGGTCCTCAAGAGCCATTACCTTAGAATCAAATTTTGTCATGAATATGTTGACAAAACAACACAGTGTGTGTCTTTGCCTTTTGCGGAAGCCCATGACTGCACCTCATCAAATCCTTTGTTCTCATTGATGTAGAGTAAGCTTAATGCTTGTGTGTAAATACCAATGCCCACAAGATATTGTGCAAAAATAATAAATATTGATTTTGTAGTGGATTATAAGGTATAATTTTGGCATGAATGAAGAAATTAAAAACGGAATAGATTTAGAAAACGATACATATTCTCCGTTTCCTGAGACAGCCGATATAGAAACATCAAATGATGATTATGCCACACGCTTTAAAGGAGCAACTGGCGCATGGATGTTAAAGGTTCAGGAAAAGGGAGTTTTAAAGCTTTTAAAGTCGGTCGCAAAGCCAGGAGCAACAATACTTGATGTAGGTGGTGGGCATGGTCAGCTAGCATATCCACTTGCAGAGGCTGGGTATAAGGTGCATGTGATTGGTAGTGCACGCAGCTGCTTACATCGTATCAAGCCGCTTGTTGATGAAGGGAAGTGTGGCTTTGAGGTTGGCAATGTGATTGAGCTTCCATATCCAGACAAGAGCTTTGATGTTGTTGTTGCTGTTCGTATGCTAACACATTGTGATGCATGGCCACAACTTATCAAGGAAATGTGCCGTGTTTCTCGTGGTGTTGTGATTACAGATTACCCAACCTCACAGAGCCTTAATGCAATAGCTCCAGCGCTTTTCAATGCGAAGAAAAAGTACGAGAAGAATACTCGTACATGGACACTTTTCAAGCATAAGCAGGTAAAGGAAGGCTTTGCTGCAGCTGGTTTTGTGCAAACTGGTAAGTTTGGACAGTTTTTCCTCCCAATGGTTGTTCATCGTGCTTTAAAGTGCAAGGCTGTTTCAGCTTTCCTTGAGGCATGTTGTCGTATTGTTGGTTTCACGGCAATGTGGGGAACACCAGTTATCATACGAATGGAAGAAAAGAAATAATTTTGATTTAATTTAAGGAGAAAGAATATAATGAAAATTCTAGTTACAGGTGGTACAGGCTTCACAGGAAGTCATCTAGTAAAGCATGTTCTTAAAGAAGGACATCAGACAATTGTTCTTGATAATCAAGAGGGTATTATGCTTAACGAGCTCAAGGAGCTTGGAGCAGAGGTAATTATTGGCTCAGTTACAGATGCAGAGGTGCTTCGTAGGGCAGTTTCGGGTTGTGATGCTGTTTATCATCTTGCTGCAGCATTCCGTAAGATCAATGTTTCAAAGCAGGTCTATGATGACACAAATATCCATGCAATGAAGACATTGCTTGATATTTGTAAGGAAGAAGGCGTAAAGAAGCTTATCTATTGCTCAACACAGGGTGTTCATGGTGATATCGCTTCATTGTCAGAGAACCCACCTCGTCCAGGTAGTGAGGAGTCCCCAATCAAGCCAGAGGACTACTATCAATATACTAAGCACGAGGGAGAAAAGGTTATTGCAGAATTCCTAAAGACAAATCCTGATTTTGATGTAACAATTTTGCGTCCAACAGCTCTTTATGGACCAGGCGATCCAGCTCGCTTCCTAATGATTTATAAGCAGGTTAAGAAGGGCTGGTTCCCATTCTTTGGTAAGGGTAAGGCTTTCTATCATCCAGTTTATGTTGAAAACTTCTGCGATGCATTTACATTGGCTATGAGCCATCCTGCATCAAAGGGTCAGACATACATTATTGCTGATAACGACTATTTCTACATTAGAGATATTGTTCAGAAGATTGCTGATATTTATGCAGCAGAGAATCCTGGCTTTAAGTGCAAGATGATTTGCTTGCCTTTCTATCCAATGTATTGGCTATCCTTTATCGTGGCAGGCCTATGGAAGATTCTCTTCCTAAAGAGCGATCCACCTTTGTTCCCACGCCGTGTTGACTGGTATCGCCAGAATCGTGGCTTTGATATTTCAAAGGCAAAGCGCGAGCTTGATTATGAGCCAAAGGTTGGCTTGGATGAGGGCTTAAAGCTAGCTTACGATTGGTATAAGAAAAACGGCTACATTTAATCTGTAGAGTAGGTCTGGCTTGGATTGACCAAGTATAAAAATCCAAAGCAATCTAAGTCACTAAGGTTGAAATGGAGCAAAATGTTTTTAAAAAAATGCTCATTTCAACCTTGTTTATTATAACGAAAGAAAGGGGAATGAATTTTATGAATAAAAACCTTTTATTGGGACTTGTCGCATTAGCTATCGGTAATGTTTCTGGATGCAATAGTGTTCAGGAAGCATCAAATGTGGCAGAGTATGCTTCAGCTACAGCACCAGAAATGAATAGCGAAGTGCCTGTTGTACCACCAGAAGCTCCAACAATTCCATTCCCTGCATCATTCGCTGATGTATCCCTAGATGCAGATGAAAATGTTGACTTTGCCGCTTCACCTTTGAGCCTTTATGTTGCATGCTCAAGCTTAGGAGAAATTGCAGCCTGTGGTGAAACTAGAGGAGAACTGCTTAATGCAGTTTCTGCTTCATTTGACGTTAGTGAGCTACAAAATATATGTGGAAAATTTGGTCTATTTGCTACCTTTAGGAATGCTGAGTGGCAAAACCGCACTGAGCCAAATATGCTTCTTATGTCAAATTCTCTTTGGCTTTCAAATGACTTTACGCTAAATGAGGACTCTGCACGAAGAGATGCTCTTTGCTTCCAAACAAAGCGTATTCCAATGGACGATACTGGCAGAGTTGAAATAAATACCTTTGTTGATAAAATGACGCGTGGGCTAATTTCTGAGTTTATCAAGAAGTTGGAACCAGATACACAGGCAATCCTTATTAACACACTTTATTTCTATGCAAATTGGCAAAATCAATTTGACGCTGATAAATCAAAAGAGGGTGATTTCTTTACAAAGCCACTTGAGCCAGTAAAAGCCATTTATATGAAGGATTCAGGATTCTATTCTGGCTTTGAAACGGAAAACTATTCAGCTATAGTTCTCCCATACGAGCCAATAGGGATTCCTGGCAATTCTATGCCTACAAAGACAGAGATGGTGGTTTTGCTTCCAAAGCAGGATATATCCAATTCCACTGCATTAAAAGCATATTTGAATCAAGCTGTTCACAAGAATTTACCTCAATATGTTGAAGAATATTATGATGTTGTTCTTCCTAAATTTGAAATCAACACAGAGCTAAATCTTACAAAAACGCTTGCTCAGCTTGGTGTGAAAAAAGCATTTTCTTCACAGGCAGATTTTTCTAAGCTTTCACCTACACCACTTGTAATTTCAGATGTTATACAGAATGTTTCAATTCGTGTAGATGAAAAGGGAACAGAAGCTGCCGCAGCAACAGCCATTATGCTAATGCGTGCAATGCTTCCTCCAGAGTCAAAGCCATTTGTTGTAAATAGACCATTTGCATTTGTAATCCGTGAGCAGGAAACATCTAATATTCTATTTATGGGTGCTATTGCTCAACCAGAAGCCCCAAAGGCAAAATAGTGTATTGGAATAGGTGTAGTATGACGACAGAAACAAATAAGCGACTTGGCTTTGTTGGAATAATAATTGACAAAAGCGACGATAATGTATCTCAAGTAAATGATGTATTGTCAGAATATTCATCTATAATTGTTGGACGCATGGGTATCCCATATCGTGAGAGGGGTTGTGCAGTGATAACTCTTGTTGTTGACACAACAACTGATGAAATTGGTTCCTTTACGGGGAAGCTAGGAAATATTCCTGGCGTTGCTGTAAAGTCAGCTCTTGCAAAGGCTTAATAGATAGGTTATAATTAAGTCCGTAAAGAAAATAACGGCATTAAATTTAAGGAGATAGCTAATGACAGTAAAAGAGATTGCTAAAATGATTGACCACACAGTGCTTTCAAACACAGCAACCCATGACACTTTTGTTGCGGCTTGTGAGTTTGCAAAAGAAAATGGATGTGCAAGTGTTTGCATTTGCCCATTTTTTGTGGCAGAGTGTGCAAAGCTTTTAAAAGGAACAGAGGTTAAGACCTGCACAGTTATCGGCTTTCCTCATGGCACTCATTCAACCGCAGCAAAGGTTGCAGAGGCAAAGGCTGCAATTGCAGATGGTGCTGATGAGCTTGATATGGTAGTAAACGTTTCAAAGGTTAAGGATGGCGACTGGGGTTATGTAAAGACAGATATTGCAGCTGTCACACTTGTTTCACATGCAGCAGGAGCTTCTGTTAAGGTGATCTTTGAAAATTGCTTCCTAACAGATGAAGAGAAGAAGCAGCTTTGTCAGATTTGCTCTGAGGTAGGAGTTGATTTTGTAAAGACATCTACAGGCTTTGGTACTGGTGGTGCAACAGCTGAGGATGTTAAACTAATGCGTGAAAATTCAAAGCCAGAGGTTCAGGTCAAGGCAGCAGGAGGCATTCGTACACTAGATCAGCTACTTGAAATGTATGAGGCTGGTGCTACTCGTATGGGTTGCTCACGCAGTGCTGCTGTGCTTGAGGAAGCTCGTGCTCGCTTTGAAGCATAACAACACACTGCTTATTGTAGATTATAGGCTATAGAGAATACCTAGTAGGGTTTGGGCGTGCATAACAAGTAATTGTTTGCACGCCTGATTGTTTTGGCGAAGATAATTGCCCTCAGTGTATCTGTGTTCCACTGGTATCACGTGCACAAATTTGTCGCTCTCGCTTCTAGCCTTCGGCGAAACGCGGAGCACACGTAGTGTGGTTTTCTGGAGGAACGGAGACACGGAGGGGTTCTGGGGGTTATTGTTGCTAGTACAATTCTCCTTTTCCCTCCGTACATTTGTGTATGTAAAAGTATTGCATATTTGTGTTAAAGATGCTTAAATATAGATGTCATCGAGATGGTAATACTTTTGTTTAGGTTGTAAACTATGTTGATTTTGTTACTGTTCATTATTTGGCTTATCCCAATAGCTGCATTTCTATTAAGGTACGCGCTATGCTCTGAGCTGGTAAAGCGTATCCAAAAAGGAAATAGGTTATATCAGATATGTGCATTGATATGTGTTATTGGAATTGTTGCTTGGGGTGGTGTTAAGCCCAACATGAGCATGGATAGCAATTCCATTGATGAAATAGAGCGACCTAGTAATAATTTAATTATAAATAGCATTGTTGAGAATACTGCCCATACAACACAAAGTGAATTAACAAATAGTAATGCTTCTCTTGATTTAGGGCGTTTTGGATTTTCTGAAGAGGAAATATCAACAGGATTTGTTTTAACAGGTGTTTCAACAAATGAACACCGTAGCTTTGCAATTCCAGCGAATGGAATTGCTTATGAGCCGTGGCTAAAATATGGTGCTTCGGATGATGTGTTTATTTATGAACAAGATACTCCGATCATAGAACTCGGTACAAATTCTTACAATAGAGCTCGCATTTATTCGCAAGGCTCAGTTCTATTTGGACAAAATTTGATGGTGAATGTACTTGATGTTGTTCTAGGTATTCCTCCGACAAATAATTGGTGCGAGGTTGAATCACCAAAGCTCTGGTATTTGGTAGATAGAAAAAGCACTGTTTTTACATGGCACGATGTGCTTTTAAATAGAATTAGTGAAGCAAATGTATCATTCCAGTTGGAAATAAAAAATAGTGGAGATATAATTTCTCACTATGATAGCCGAGCCGTAGAATTTATTAAAGCAGGTGCTGTTGATTTTGATATTTCTGTTTTAAATAATAATATAGAAAACTTAGCCTACAACAATACCTGTAGCACTACAAATCATACTTGTGCTTCAATATATAATTTCTCTTCCAATGGAGGGGTTAACGTATCTCATCTTTGTGAAATTATAAATGAGTGCGAGGTAGGGATTTCTCTTTACTGGACAAATATTT
>JAFUOX010000035.1 GCA_017481725.1 Kiritimatiellia bacterium
CCCTCCGTTCTCTTTATTCTCCGTGTTTCGCCGAAGGACAGAGCGTCAGCGACAAATCACTCATACGTGTTTTTGGATTTTATTTCCCGCAGAGACGCAGAGACGCAGAGACTTGTGTGGTCACTAGATGTGCGAAGTTTGGACGGTAGACGCGACAAAAGAGCTTTTTCGTGTGTGGGTGAGCTCTCGCACAGTAACAGGATTACACGATTTTGCATGATGTGCAGGATTGTGTTGGGGTGTGCACAACACAAGCATCCTGAGCATCCTGACAAATCTTAAGCATCCTGTTGTTGCACGAGAGTGCACTCGCGTACTCTGTGCGTAACCCCATGTCTGTTTTTCGCCGAAGGCTATAGCAATAGCAACAATATACTCATCCGTGTATGTGATGCAGGCATAAGCGTTAGCGGAAAGCGGCCCATTCGTGTAAAAGTTTTCTATATATAATAGTATAGTTTCATATTGCTATTTTGTGTTGATTTATGCTATTATTTTACATGTTATCCTATAGGTGTATTGTGTCCAGATAATATTTGAGGAAAATCCTATGAAAATTTTCAAGAAATCTTTACAAATTTTTACAGCAATTTCAATTTTCGCATTAGCATGTACAAGCCTTAATGCAGCTGTTACTATTACTCAGGATGATTTGAGTGGAAACTTTAATCCAGATATGACTATATGGCAAACAAAGTTTTCAACAGAGGGTTTTGTTTCTATAGGAACAATAGCAAATAATTGGGGCTGTACTTTTGTACGCATGAGCTATAACGAAGCATATTTGAGATATGATTCTTTTCTAACTTGCTCTAGTGAAATGCCTATAGGTTCTATTTGGGTACTTGCTCGTGTAAGTGCAGAGACAGAAGAATATTATAAGACAATTAATGTTGAATTAGGAAAACGATATGGCCGTGGTTATGTTTATGGTGATGCAATGCTTAATACATTTCCACAATTTACCAATACAGTTGCTGGAACAGCTATTATGTCAACGGCAACATATTCAGAAAATATTTACAAAGACGATAGTAATAGATATCAACTTATTCGATTTGATTTAAATCTTCCAGAAAAATTTACTTTTAGAATTTCTGCACCATCAGGAAACACTTCTAGTATTTTACAAATTAAGCAAATAATTGTTTCTCCTCCAACTGCTGAAGTAACAATAACCAAAAATGATTTAGAGTATCATCCTGGTTATCCATCGGTTTTAGATCCAACAGAGTTTTTAATTACAGCAGAACCCGCATTTACAAACACCAATATGCTAGCTTCTAATCTTACCCCCAAAATTTTTTGGAGAGAGAATGGTGGTGTTTGGCAAAGCAAGGATTTGAAGCGACGTGGAAGAGGTGGTTATAACTATACAAATAGCCTTGTTAATCTTCCTGCAGGAAAGGTTGAGTATTTTTATCGTGTAGATTTTGATACACCAACAAACTTTGTTTACAAAATTGTAAATGAGAACGAGATTTCCAATCTTGAGTATTATGCTGATTGGATTGCCGCTTCTCCTGAAATAGATGGTTGTAAAACAATCTCTTCAACAAAGTCTCCAGCTTATTTTCCTTATGCCACGGATATGCAGCTTTATGATATGACGGTTAACCCTCCATCATACTATGAGTATCTTGGGTTTGATGTTCGTCGCTTTCGCTCAAAATATGAAAATGTTTCTTTAAGTGTAAGAACAAATGAAACTGCCCTTATATCAAATCTTGCTCCAAGATATGATATGGAGTTAGTTAGTGATTATACTTGGGAAACAGTTATGCATTCCACAAATGCATATGATGTCGGAATTTTTGTTAATCAAATACAAGAGTATCTAGGTGAAACCTCAACAGAGTTTGGAGAGGATAAACATTTAGGTCAATTAGGCGCTGCTGGTAGACAACCCCCTATGTTTGGTAATGTTGCTACCACAAGTACAAATGGTATCCCACTTATCACGGATTATAATGGATACATTATGTTCCGTATCTGCACAACAAATGAGCAGTATCAAATTCGCCGTGCAGAATGGCAGAACTTTAATGAGTGGGCAGCGGATGATACTTTCTTTGATGCAACAAAGGGTTTAATTGGTATCAAGGAATTCACATCTAATCTTGATGGTTGGGATCCAGAAGGCTATGAGTCTTGTGCATTGCCTGTATTTGAAGAAGGAAATTTTGCCGTAACAAATTCTGGTGAATATACTGAGGTACATGGTCTTCGCTTCCTCTATACGGAAAGTGCTTATGATAGAGTAAAGGACCCTAGCTTTACAGATGGAGTTCGTTCTAATGCATATCTAAAGGTTTCCACATATCCAATCGGTATTGTTGAAAGTACATCTACAGTAAATCCAATTGGTTCTGATACTCTTCGTTATCGCACACGCGTTGGCTTTAATGGCGGAAATCCTGCTTACTATAAGAATGGAAATTCTTTCCAGAATTACTCTATTACAGCAAGCTTTACTGCATCAGATATGTCAGATGGTGAGCCATACTATTCTGTTATCGCTTATCGTCAGGATGAAGACAACTATTTTGAATTTCGCCTCACTTATAAGTCTAGAGACAATAATGGTAATTTAAGAGACTTTGTTCGCGGTGAATTGTGGCAGTGTAAGAATGGTGTTATGTCAAGAGTGCCTAATAAATGGAATGGTAATGATTTTGTTTTGGATAGAGATACAAATTACAAATTCTCCGGTTCAAACATTCGCTATGAAATCACATTGAAAATGGAGCTTAGTGGTAGCACAATTAAACCTTGGGTAAGATATAAGGCGTTTGAAAATAATAACCAAGTAGTTTGGAATACAGATAAAACATATGCAGATTGTACCGTAGCAACAGGCGTTGCTTTAGGAGGTTCATTTGGTGCAGATTGCTCTGATGTTGCAGCTAATGTAACATTTTCTTTTGAAGACCTAACAGAAAATCAACCAAACCAAGCTACCTTTGATGCAGCAATCAAGGGTAATGTTACAACGGATTGGTATCTTGGAGGTGTAATGCCTTCATCTAATAACAAAGTTCGTTGGAATATTAAAACATCATCCTCTTCAAGCTGCACACTAACTCGTAATATTCCTTCTGCTCCATACAAAATCCAAGTATTTAGAAATGGACTTGATGAGGATCCTATTGCTAATGAGGGTCAAGAGAGAAAGTGGCAAGATCTTGCAACTGCAACAGTTGATTCTCTATCGTATAAGAACGTTGAATATCCAATGCACTTCTGGGATAACGTTTTCTTCCGAATCGTTTCTACCTGCGAAACTGTTGGTGACGGAGATGATGTTAATGATGCATTTATCGCGGTTGACGATATGACGCTCTATGGTTGGCGTGGTATGGATGGCGTAGATCGTGAAGAAGCTGATGCCCATGTTTGGTCATACCGTTATGGTATGAAGTCTCAATATATGAGTTTTCCTAATACCCTTTATGAGTTTGCAGTAAGCCGCGCAAATCCAGATGCAGAGCAATGTCTAATTTCTCCTCTAATTGATAGTGTTGGTGATATGTCATTTACATATCGTGTAACTGGAGGAACAATCAAATATAAAGTTCAATATACAACAGACACAGGAGATATTCCTTCTTGGACAACAGTTAAAGAGGTAACGGCTGAACTAACAGAAGGTGTAAAGGGTGCAAGCTATTCTTTCTTACAGGCTCTTCCTGGTAGAGCTCGTATAGTCATTGAACCAACAGAATACGATGCTGATGGAAATATGATTGGTGGCAGTCATCCAGATGCAGTAATCTGGATTGATGATATAATTCTCCGTAACTACCCAATTGAGGGTGTCACAAGCTATTGGTCTGGTTACAATGTTCTTGTTTCTCCTCTAACAGATAATAAGAAATTTGATATTGGAGATACAACAAAGAAGTCTACCGTTCTTAATAATTCACCAACAGAGGATACAGTAAATGGTAAGCCTCTTCCAGATGACAATCCAAATATTGAGTCTCCAATAAATGTAGCAGGTATTGGTGAAATTTGCTTCTGGTATCGCCATTATGATGATAACCCAACGTTACCTGGTAAAATCTCAATCCAGGTTGCTCCAGAGGAGGTAGATGAAGAAACAGGGCTTCGTGAATGGAAAACAATCAGAGTCTCTGATTTGAATACTTCCGCAAGTAATTACGATGAACAGGTAGCAATGCTTAATGGTTTGAGTAATATTACCACAAACAAGTGGACATATTTCAAGATTGAGATTTATGATACAGAAAATAAAGTTTTCCGTATCATTTCTGAAAATGAAAATTGTGGCAGAGTAATGATTGATAATATTCTTATCACAGAGCCAGTTCGCTCATCTGTGGAAGTCGGTGAGGTAATCTTTGTTCCAAATGATATTCCTCTTTACACAGATAAGGTTGGTATTAATGTACGTTTGGCAAATTATCAAATGGATCCAACAGATATCCAAGTTAAGGTTTCATATTATGCTTCCACAAATAAGTGGGGTGTGGCAAATTGGAATAATAATTCAACACCAAATGTAGTTCATACATGGTTAAAGCAGGATTCTGAAGATCCAACACTTTATGTAATGGATGAGAATTATTATATTCCAAAACAGGATATTGATGATGTTGTTCAATATGAAATTTCAATTTACTATAATGGTATTTTTGCATCTCCAATTTATTACCATAAGTCTTTTGAAAATCCAGCATGGTATTATCCAATTGACTTAAATGCTCAATATGGTAATGCTGAGGATATTAGTTCTACTTCTCCATACTTCTTTGTATTCTCTTGCACAACAAATGCAGTACGAATCAATGAGTTCCTTCCTTTGGGTGATTGGGATGATGTGCCAAATCAATTTGTCGAATTGATAGGCCCTAAGCACACACCAATTGGAAATTGGACACTTGATTTCTGGGGTTACAATTTTGAAGGTGATAGAATAACAAAGGCTCCTGAATATAGAAAAGTATTCCCTGCTTCTGCAACAATTGGCGGAACACCTAACCTTGCAAGTGGTGAAGTAGATAAGGGTTGGGGCTTCTATCTTCTTGGTAATAGTGCTGTTACTTCTAAGGATTTATGGCTATTCCCAGATGAGCAAGATCCAACTGTTGACACACAAGCTATCTTTATTGATGGCGCTTATTCAAAAGAATATGGTGCAATGGCTCTAAAGCGTAGCATGGGTGCTTATGCAGATGCTATCATTTGGGGTGGTGGTGCTGCAAAGAAAGATAAAGATTCAGGCTATAATCGCAGCGTTGTTCAAGGCTTCGTTGATGAAGGCTTCAAGGTTGTTTTAGCATCAGCTGCAGCTGGTCAAATTATTGCTAATACAGCGAAGTCTCCAACAGAGCTTTATTGGACAACATATAATTCTAATTTCAAGACATACGGTACTTACAATTACTATTCACAGAATATTGCAATCCCTTATGTAACTTCTTCTGCTGAGCCAACAACTCCTCCAGAGATTGGTGTTGCAATCGTTGATATTATTATGAATAACGATACAAATAAGATTGAGCTTATCTTTAAGCTTTGGTCAACAAATGGTATCGCAGTTGATTCATCTGATTTCACATGGTATATTGAAAGTGCAACAACTCTTGATTTTGCAGAGCCAACACGTCATGAGATTACAGGCGAAACAATAACAGCTGGAGCAGATGGTTCAGAGGCTGCATACTCTGTAATCCTTGACCTTTCAGAGTCAGATAGTGCTCGATTCTTCAAGGTTATCGCAGTTCCAACACTTTAATCTAAAAGATAGATTTTGTTAAATAACGATGAATAAGCTTGAAGAATGGGAGGGGCGCCTTTATACGCTCCTCCGTGAAATTGATGGAGTGCTGGAGGATAAATATGGAAAGCTTTATCCTCTACACCCAGCCAGACCAGAACGTGGCGAAACAGCAAATCCTCAATATGATGGGCTGTTTCGCATTACAGCATCTTACTCTGCTGGTTATGGCTCAAAGCTTGGACCGGGCTACATCTTCCGCGTTGAATTTGTTACCTTTGAAAATGTTGCAGAATCGCATCGAAAGCAGATTGAGGAGGAGGCAATTTCAATGGCAGAGGAAGGATTGAAAAAAGTTTTTCCTGAGCGTGAGCTCTCAGTTGCCCGTGATGGGAATGTGATAAAAATTTACGGTGATTTATCTTTATAAATTTAAAAACAAAAGGACAATCAATAATGAATATTTTAGTAACAGGCGGTGCAGGCTATATCGGAAGCCACACCTGCGTTGAAGCAATTAAAGCAGGCTATACAGTTACAGTATTTGACAATCTTTCAAATAGCTCAGAGGAATCACTTAATCGTGTTGAAAAAATTACAGGTATTCGCCCTCGTTTTGTAAAGGGAGATATTTGCGATAGAGCAGCAATGGCAGCAGTTTTTGATTCTGAAAAGTATGATGCTGTAATTCACTTTGCTGGTCTAAAGGCAGTTGGTGAATCTGTCGCTAAGCCATGGGAATATTATGACAACAACATCACTGGCACATTGATTTTGCTTGATGAAATGCGTAAGCACAATGTGTTTAATATGGTGTTTAGCTCCTCTGCAACAGTTTATGGAAATCCTGAGACTGTGCCACTAACAGAGGATTGCCCTCTATCAGCTGTTAGCCCTTATGGTCAGACAAAGCTATGGCTTGAGGATATGATGCGTGCTATGTCTGCTGCAGATTCTCGCTGGCACACAATTCTTCTTCGCTATTTTAATCCAGTTGGTGCACACCCAAGTGGCTTGATTGGTGAGGACCCTTCTGGCATCCCAAATAATCTTATGCCATATATCACACAGGTTGCTGTTGGCCGCTTGAAGGAGCTAAGTGTTTTTGGTAATGATTATCCAACACGTGATGGCACTTGTATTCGCGATTATATTCATGTTTGCGATTTGGCAGAAGGTCATATTGCTGCATTGAAAAAAGTAGATGAGTTACAGGGCTGCACTCCAATTAACCTTGGCTCTGGTAATGGCTATTCTGTTCTTGAGCTAGTTCACGCTTTTGAAAAAGCAATTGGTCGCCCACTTCCACACAAAATTGCACCACGCCGTCCAGGCGATGCAGAGCAGTGCTATGCTGATGCTTCTCGTGCATACGAATTGCTTGGCTGGAAAACAAAGCGCGGTGTTGATGAGCTATGTGCAGATGCTTGGCGCTGGCAGTCTATGAACCCCAATGGCTACAAAAAATAATATATAGCAATTTTTGACTAAGGAGTTTTATGAAAAAGCATTCATTACGTTATCGTCAGGTGCATCTTGATTTTCACACCTCAGGTGTAATTGAAAATATTGGTAAGCAATTTAGTAAGGAGCAGTTTCAAGCAATGCTTAAGAAGGGGCATGTTGATTCTGTGACTGTATTTTCTAAGTGCCATCATGGTCTAAGCTACCACCCAACAAAGGTTGGAGCAATGCACCCTCATTTGTCATTTGATTTACTTGATGAACAAATCAAGGCTTGCCGCGAGATTGATGTTAAATGCCCAATTTATCTTTCTGCAGGTGTTGACCAATATGCAACCTATGAGCATCCAGAGTGGCGTGTTGTAATAAAGAATGGTAAATGCTGTGGCTGGGTAAATGGAAGTGAAAATTCTGCAGTGACAGCTGGCTACCATGTGATGTGCTTTAATTCTCCATACCTAGATTACCTTTGTGCACAAATTCGCGAGGTTGTAGAAAAGTATCCAGATGCAGATGGAATTTTCCTTGATATTGTTGGTATTCAGCAATGCTATTGCCCACATTGTATAAAATCAATGCGCGCACTTGGCCTTGACCCAGAGAAGGATGAGGATGTATTGAAGCATTCACATATCGTTCTTGAAAAATATTTGAAGGCAACTTGTGAAGCAGCAAAGGTCACAAACCCAGATATGCCAATTTTCCACAATGGCGGAAATATTGTTCCTGGCGGAAGGCATATTCTAAAGTATTTCTCTCACCTAGAGATTGAATCACTTCCTACTGGTGGTTGGGGCTATGACCATTTCCCTCTATCTGCAAAATATGTTGAGCAGCTAGGCTTTGATTACCTAGGTATGACAGGAAAATTTAATACCTCATGGGGTGAGTTTGGTGGCTTTAAGCATCCTAACGCATTACGCTATGAGTGTGCTGCTATGATTGCAAATGGTGCAAGATGCTCGATTGGAGATCAAGGTCATCCAGAGCTCGCTTTGGATGAGACTACCTACTCAATTATCGGAGCAGCATACGAAGAGGTTGAGAAAAAGGAGCCATGGTGTGTTGGCACAAAGAATGTCGCAGATGTTGGTTTGCTTCTAGTAGAATCTCAAAATTATGGTATTACAGATAAAAATAAGCTTATCCCAATTCGTCATACTGATATTGGGGCTTCACGCGTATTGCTTGAAGAGCATATTCTATTTGATGCACTTGATATGGAGTCTGATTTTAACAAATATAAGCTTCTTGTTATCCCTGAGCTCCTTTACATAACTCCGGAATTGAAGGAACGCCTAGATACCTATGTCGCTCACGGAGGAAAGCTTCTATTTGCTGGAAAATCTGCTTTTGATAAGGAAGGCAAAAATCTAATGTTTGATATTGGTGCAGAGTATGAGGGTGAGTCTGAATATCCTATAGACTTTGTGCTACCAAAGGAGGAGTATCGTCCAGAATTTCAAACTACTCCTTATGTAATGTACACACGCCCTCAGCGTATTCGTGTTACAACAGGTGAAAGCCTAGGTGATATCTACGATCCATATTTCAATCGTAGCTTTAATCATTTTAGCTCTCACCAGCACACACCAAATCTTCCAACTCCTTCAGGCTATGCTTGTGGCGTAATGAAGGGCAATATTGCTTATCTAGCACATAAGAGCTTTATTCAATATTATGTCCATGGCTGGGTTGTTTATAGAAAGTTTATTGGTAATGTGATTAAGAAGCTTTTGGGTAATTCAACTGTTGAATTTACAAATCTTCCTTCTTCTGCTCGTTTCACATATCGTTCACAGCCAGCAGAAAATCGTAATGTGCTTCATCTTCTATATGCAGAAAAATCTCTTCGCGGCAATTGGGCATTTAATGGAGATTGCTCTGGAGGACAGACAGCTCCTCGCGAGGTAATTGAGGATATTTCTCCTATATATAATATAGGTGTGCGCGTGAAGGCAGAAAATGTAAAGAGCATTCGCCTTGCTTTATCTGGTGAAGAACTTGCATTTACTGCAAAGGATGGTTGGGTAGAGTTTACAGTTCCAAAGGTAGAATGCCACGAAATGGTTGAAATTAATTTTTAATCAAAGCAATCGTTTTCGCTAATACAAAATAGGTGTTATATGAAGAGTAAAGCAATATTGATGCTATTGACTTTTGTAACAACACTTCTAGCTGTTGAAATTGATATTCCAGCTTACGAAGCAGAGTTGGATAAGCTTGCAGAAGTGCGTAAGCAAAAAAACACAAGGCTAGTAGTGGAGCGTGGCATCGCTATAGATGTAGAAAAAAAAGAAATTATTCTTGATGCAATAACAACGGAAATAACCGAAAAGGGTATTAGCGAGTTTGCTGTAATTTCTTTAAATAGTGGTCATGATTATGAAGCACTATTTAAGGTCTATGCTACACCAACAGCAATCTGTAAAGCAATTGAATCCTTAGGAACAAAGCGTGGACGCTCGGTCGATTATTCTACACTATGCTTTTGGTCAAAGGGAGAGCATTTTTCTGTAAGTGTAAAATATAATGGAGTCGAACGTCCAATAACAGATTATATTTTTGATGCAGTGAAAAACCAAATAATGGCTCCTACTACATTTATATATTTAGGAGCCAAATGGAATAAGCAAGCAGATGGGTCTGAGACCTTTGCTGGCGATTCTGAGGGACCTGGCTCAATCATTTCTATGTATAATGAGCCATTGTCTGTTTTTGATATCCCTAAAAATGCTCCTCAAGGCCAAGCCTATGAAAAATCCTTGGTAAGTAAGAATGTTATTGGTATTGAAGGAGCAAAAGTGGAAATTATTATTCGACCAGAGGCTCGCCCTGCCTCAGCTCCTTCTCGTAATAATGAAATTACAGTTAAGCTAACAAAGGAAGGGCTTTCAATTAACTCTGCTCCAGCTATTCAACCAGTTGCCTTTGTTGAATATCTAAACGAAAGACAAGCCCTTAAGCAGGATACATACGCACAGTTAGAATATGCAGCTGATGTTTCTCTAACAGATATTTCTGGGATGGCTGCGTTAATAAGTCAATTAGAGGTTAAGGAGTTAATAAAGGTAGAAGCTCCTATAAATCAAATTTATTATAAAGCTTTTCTGCCTCAGGATGCATGGCTAAAACGCTCTGAAAGATTGGCTCAGCCTTTGGAGCTACATCTCACAAAGCAGGCTAATGCTGTCGGTAAAAAGCTTATAGCAATAAAGGAAATTTGGCCGGATAATTCTGAAAGCATCAATCCAATTCTTGAGCAAAAGGAATATGATGTTTCTAACGCAGGTACAATTAAGGATGTAATTGTTCAAGCAGAGGCTTGGAAGCGTGATTTGTCAATAGATGATTCTGTGTTTAAGAATTATATTGCATCAGGTCAGGCTCCGCTTCTTGTTTTTGCTCCTATCGATTTAACAATCGAAGAGCTAAAGCATGAATTGGAACCATTTAAGTCAACTCATAAAAATGTTTTTATTTTTGTAGGAAAGAAAATAATTGATTAGAAAGGAAAGTGTTATGAAAAAATGTTTAATTGCAATATTCTCATCATTATTGCTTGTATGCAATATTAGTGCAAAACCAGTGGAATATGGTTTTATCTCGGTTAAAAGCTTAAATGATTGCTTAAGCAAAATAAATGAGCTTAATACAGAGCTTCAACTTGGTGCTGCTGTTTATTCCTTGCCAATGCTGATTTCACAATCCCTTTCAGAGGGCTATTGTGTTCCAGCATTAGATAAGCCTATTGCTGTTTGCTTAATCCCTGATGAAGAACTGGATGTTGAAAATGTCTTTGTGGTTGTTTGCATACCAACAGCATCATCTATGGAAGCAATAGTAAATGAAAAGAAGCTTACTAGTGTTGATGTAGAAAAAAATCTTTATGAGGCAGAAGGTGTTTTTGTAATATTCAAGGATGGATATGCAATTTTCGCTGAAAATCAATCAATTTGTGAATTTGCTGCCGGATGCTTTACTAAAGCATTTAAGACATCATTCCCAAAGTCGCTTGTAACGGCAAATATTAATTTAATGGTTGAAGATAAGCTATCTATAGAAAAAGATTTTTCATTTGTCGAAGAAGCTCCTAACGCTGTTAAACAGGCTTTAACAAGATTTTTTAATTTTTGTATTGAAGTAGCTGATTCTCAAGAATCAGTAGAAATAGGGCTTGACTACGAAAAAGGCGTCGGATTTGTGCTTGAGTCAAAGTCATATTTTGACAAGACTTCCGAAATGTATAAGAAAAATAAGTCTGTAGATACTGAAATTAAAAGAAAGGATTTGTTAATGATAAATCCTTCTGCAATTGTTTCTTCTAAAATAGCATTTAATGAAACAGAAAAATATGTATGTGAAAAATTTATAGAAGCATGTTCTTTATCACAGAATGAATTTAATGAAATTTATTCTCTTATTGTCGATGAAATGGGAGAAGAATGTGCAGAGATGTTCCCTGAGCTAAAGGAGGATGGGATGAATGATGTTTGCTACAATTCTCTTAAGAAATTGGGAAAAGCTTTTTCTGACTCAATAAAGTATTCAAATGGGTCTGAAGCAGAAGTTCTATTCGATAAAAAATATTGTCCTATAATGGTAGGCAAAAGTTTATATGCTCCAGGCTTTGATTATGTTACTCTTGAAAAGGAAACATATCAAGGTATGATGAGCCTTTACAAATTTATTTTAGAAAAGGCTGATTATAATCCTACAAAACCATTTATTTCACTAGTAGGTCCAACAGCTCTTAATGTTAATACAAAGGAAATTGCTAAGAAGCTTGAAATACCAGATTCTATTAATCTGAATGAAGTTGATGATAATGTGTTCGCCTCAACTACATTTGATATATATATTCCAGATAGCTATACTATTCAGACAGTGTTTGATGGAGCTACGGTTTACGAATTTATTGCTCCAGGCGATGTAAAGTCTAGTGAGCTAAAGGCTATTATAAATTCTAAAGAGGAAAATGCTTTTGTTAAGGCTGCTATTGCAGATATGCCTGAAAATAAGGTTTTTGATTTTGGACTTATTTCTGTTGGTAATTTATATAATGCTATATATGATTTCATAACACCTTATCTTAGCGAGGAAGTCCTTCAGGCTTTAAAGGAAATGGAAATAAATAAACGAGAAAAGCCAGATGCAATTATGTGCTTGCGCGGTATAACTCCTGATGGTGCTACTTATGAGAGAGTCGTTGTTGGGTCGGATACAATTATTTCTCTTGCCCCTATTTTTTTATTTGGGGTTGAAGCATCAATGCAGTACGATGAGCCAGAGTACATTGATTGCGAGTGCATTGAAGAAGAGTGTGGTGATGCAGTAGAGCCAACAGAAGAGGAAATTATTGAGTATATTCCAGATGAGGAATAATTTTCTACTGTCGCTTAAATTGATTATAATGATAGAGAGCTAGAATATTAGATGATACGCATTACTGTAAAGGATCTCGCCGTTGTCGAGTATGCAGAAATAGAATTTAACGCAGGCTTAAATACTGTCACAGGTGAAACAGGTGCAGGAAAGTCTGTGTTAATCGGTGCTATAGATCTGCTTACTGGTGGTCGTGCAGATAAGAGTGCTATCCGCCATGGTGCCGCACAAGCGATTGTTACCGCAGAAATTGATGTTTCACCTGATTTAGAAAAGAAAATAACTCCCATTCTTGAGGAGGCAGATATATCTCCATGCGAGGGGGCTCTTTTACTTTTAAAGCGAACCATTTCCTCTACAGGTGCAGGTCGTTGCTCTGTTAATAGTTGTCCAGCAACTGCAGGTGTTCTTGCAAAGCTTGG
The DNA here is from genome assembly GCA_017481725.1 of Kiritimatiellia bacterium. Lineage (GTDB taxonomy): Bacteria > Verrucomicrobiota > Kiritimatiellia > RFP12 > UBA3636 > RGIG990. The sequence goes on from JAFUOX010000035.1 coordinate 13,015, forward strand.
TGCACATCTTGTTGATATGCATGGTCCACACGATAATCAGTCCTTGCTGAATCAATCCTTTCAATTAGATGCTATTGATTCCTATGGTCAGTGTCAGAAGGAGCGAGAAGAATTTTCTTTAATTTGGGAGCAGCGTAAAGCAAAGCTTGCAGAGCGAGAGGAGCTTTTTGGTTCAGCAGAAGCAACTGAGCGTGAGCTTGATATTCTCAAGTATCAAGTAGAAGAAATCGCAGCAGCAAAGCTCTCAGAGGATGATGGTGAGCCTCTTATTTCAGAATATACAGAAGCCTCAAATGCCGCTCGTATAATTGAACTTGCAAATGGGGCAATGGCCGCGTTGACCGATGATCAGATGGCAGCAACAAATTCTGTTGCTGCTGCAATTCGCCTTATCGATGAAATGAATACTCTTGGCTCATCAAATGCAAAGGATTGGTCTGAGGAAGCAAAGTCGATTTCTATTCAAATTTCTGAGCTCGCAAAAAATATTGCAGATGTTGCTTCACGCTTAGACATTTCACCAGATAGAATCCAATGGCTGGAGGATAGAGTAAATTTAGTTGAGCGCTTAAAATCTAAATACGGAAAAACACTTGATGCGGTTTTAGACTTTTATGAAAAGGGAAGAGCAAGATTAAATGAGCTTTCTTCCCGCGGGGAGCGTGCAGAAAAAATTGATGCTGAAATTGATGCTCTTACTTCTCAACTAAAGGAAGCAGGAGCAAAGCTACATGAAAAGCGTAGCTCAGCAGCTAAGCTTCTAGCAAAGGCTGTATCAAAGGAGCTAGCTGATTTAGGCATTGCTCAAGCAGCATTTACAATTGAATTAAAAGAAGGTGAAAGTGCAACAGGCTTTGATGTGGCAGAGTTCGGCTTTACTCCAAACCTTGGCGAGCCAGAACGTCCACTAAGAATGATTGCTTCAAGTGGTGAAATTTCTCGCGTGATGCTTGCACTTAAAACATCACTCGCTGAGCATGATCAAATACCAATTCTTGTATTTGATGAAATTGATGCTAATATCGGTGGAGAAATTGCTCATACAGTTGGTAAAAAGCTTGCCCACGTTGCAAAGACTCATCTAGTAATTTGCATTACACACCTTCCTCAGGTGGCAGCGTGTGGAACAACACATTTTGCTGTGGCAAAGTCTGTTGCTGATGGAAGAACATCAACCCATATTGATATGCTCTCGCAAGAGGAGCGTGTTGAAGAGCTTGTGCGTATGCTTGGTGGGGCAGGGCTAACCTCTGTGACAAAGGACCACGCACGCGAGCTATTAAGCTCAGCACACTAAAACGGATTTCTAATAACAAATTAATTTATAAAAACAATATTTCCAAAAAGGAGAAAACAATGGCTAAAAAGATGAAAGCAAGTGATGAATTGAGAATTGGCGTACTAGGTGCAGGTGGTCGTGGATGGCTAGCTTCTCTAGCACATAAGCCAGGTGAAGGCTCACGCGTTGTGGCACTGTGCGATATCCGTAAGGAGGCATTTAAGGGCTGGGAGGATGTTCGCAAAAGAGAAGATAATGCACCAAAAATGTATTGCTGTGAGGATTATCGCCGCGTACTAGATAGAGATGATGTTGATGCTGTGTTTATCACAACACCAGACTATTGTCATGAGGAAATGGCTCTTGCTGCAATCGAGGCAGGTAAGGCAGTTTACCTAGAAAAGCCAATGGCAATTACAATTGAGGGCTGCGACAAAATTTTGCGTCTAACAAAGGAAAAGAAGGCTCGTCTATTTGTAGGTCACAATATGCGTCATATGGCATTTGTCACAACAATGAAGCGTTTAATCGATGAGGGTGCAATCGGTAACCTTCAGACAGTATGGTGCCGCCACTTCATTAACTATGGTGGTGACGCATACTTTAAGGATTGGCATTCAGAGCAGAAGAACACAACAGGACTTCTTCTTCAGAAGGGCGCACATGATATTGATGTTATTCATTGGCTTTCTGGTGGCTACACAAAGCGCGTCATTGGTATGGGTAAGCTTTCTGTTTACAATCGTTGCAAGAACCGCCGCTCACCTGATGAGCTTGGTTGTGCACGTTTTGATGATAAGCATTGGCCACCACTTTCTCAGACCGGTATTTCACCTGTAATAGATGTCGAGGACTCAAGCACAATTATGATGCAGCTAGACAATGGAGTCACAGCAAACTATATGCAGTGCCAGTATGCTCCTGATGCTTGCCGCAACTACACCTTTATTGGAGATGAGGGTCGTATCGAGAATATTACCGAGACAAAGATTGCTATTTCTCGTTCTCGCCACGGCTGGGGTGAGCAGGATGAGATTATTCGCGTAATCAATGGCTATGACCTACATGGTGGTGCAGATCCATTAATTGTTGATTCCTTTGTTAAATATGCAAAGGGTTTAGCAGGAGCAGGAGTAAATTCACCATTGGCAGCAAGAAATTCAGTTGCAACTGGCGTGATGGGAACACGCTCAATTCGTGAGGATAACATGCCGTTTGATGTTCCTCCAGTTGATGCAGACATTTTGAAGTACTTTTCAAAATAATGTAAACAAAAATAAATTTTAATTCATAATTATTTTGTAAGTAGGAGAAATTTATGGCAAAAGATACAGTTATTGATTCCCATATCCACATTATGGGTTGGTATGACAAATTGGGAAATTATTTTATCGATGGCCTAGAGCACTATCGTAATAAATTTGGTTTGAAAGCAATCAATCTTGCTGCTCTTCCAGCAGGAGACATGAATGTTTCTAACAACATCATCCAAGCAGTTTATAAGCATGTAAACAAGAATACCTTCGCTCATGGTGGAGTCACATATCACAAGTATCCTGTGCCTGACCAAATGCCAGAGGGAATGGATTTGGTCACACAATATCATGAGCTTATGGAAATTGGCTTTGATGGTATTAAGATGCTTGAGGGTAAGCCAAGCCACCATAAGATGATTGGTCGCGATATGTCAGATAGCTTCTATGATCCATTTTTTGCTGAATTAGAGAAGGATCAGACACACTTAATTTTCCATGTAAACGATCCAGAGGAATATTGGGATAAAAGCAATCCAGATGTTGAAAGATTAAGACAACTTGGTTGGTTCTATGGTGATGGCGATTATGCTTCTTATGAAGAAGTAGTTCGTCAGACCTTTGCAATTCTTGAGCATCACCCTAATCTTTGCGTAAACTTTGCCCATTTCCTATTCTTCTCTGGCTGCCCAGAAAAGCTAGAAGAGGCATTTGCAAAGTATCCAAATATGGGTGTAGATATAACTCCAGGAGGAGAAATGTATCTTGGCTTTGATGCTCGATTTGAATATTACAAGGAATTTTTCACAAAATATTCAGAGAGAATTCAATTTGGTACAGATATTGTTCCAGGAAGCCACGAATCACAGGAGTGGTTGTATGACCGTGTTTACCGTTACATTGCCACAGAAGAAAAGTTCCAAGGCTTTGCAAATAGAATTCACACGGGCTTCAACCTCCCTCAGGAGGCTAAGGATAATATCCTTTATAAGAACTTTGAGCGTACAGTTGGTGAGACACCAAAACCAATCAATACAGCAGCTCTATTAAAGTATATTGAAAAATATCGCTGCCTAATGCCTGAGAAGGATGCTATTGAGGTCGATAAAGTTATAAAGGAATATCTATAACCCCAAATTTGGTAAAAAAATGGTAAAATTAGCATTACATATGCAAAAAAAAATGAAAAATATTTGTTTTTTTATGAAATAGGGTTGACTAATAACTTATATAAGTACTATAATTTAACAGAAAGTTGGGATAGGTACACAACTTTTCATTTTACTAACTAAAAAAATACTAAATTAAACACGAAAAAGAGGAGTGAGAATATGAAATTCTCTAAATTACTAACAACAGCAATGATGTCCGTTGCTTTAGTAGCTTCTTCAAGTGCATTTGCTGCTGAGGAGACACCTTGGTGGTCAATGGACTTTGATGGACTAGCTATTGAAGAGGGTGGCACATTGACAAATACATTGAATACTGCATATGGCACAGAACAGAATGGTGTGTGGTCAACAGAAGAGGGTGATCTTACAACATTTGAGAATGATAAGCTAAAGCTAAATACTCAGGGAACAGACCTAACATGGACACCAAATGGTGACAATAACACAAAAGCAATCACATACATCGATGCTGATGTAACATTTGTTGGTTCTGATACTGCACCAACAATTTCTGAGACAGATGTTCACACAGCTGTTTATCTAAAGAACATTATCAACGATGAAACTGGTGAGGTTGCATCTAGCGTTCTTTGTGCTTGGGTTCGCACAGGAACAGAAGATGCTACATGGGTTGAATTATCAGGATATGTTATTAAGGATGGTGGAGAATATAATCTACGTATTATGTTAGATGATATTAATTTATCATTCTTTATTGAGGATACTCTACTAACTGGTACAGATGGTGTAACAACTAAGTTTAAGACAGCAAAGGATGGTTATGCAGGAGCTGTAGATTCTGTTTCTTTCCGTGGAACAGGTTTTGTTGATAACTTCGCTGCATCTCAGAAAGTTAAGGAAGCTGCTGCAACAGCAAATGTTGTTGCATATAAAGTATTCAAAGACAATGTTGATGTAACTTCTTCATGGCAAGGTGAGGACTTCTTGTTCCAGAGTTTTGGTCAAACAGAATTGATTCTTGATGGTACACCATCCAATGTTGCATTCATTTGGGATGAGGCACAAGATTTTGATGGTGGATTCACTTCTCTAGGCAAGGTAGCAGCTATTAAACTTGTGGCTGACGGAGAATCATATGAGGGTATCTTTGTTGATGGTGCATTAACAGGCGATACAAATGTGCTTTCTGTTGAGACAGGAAGTGATGGAGGGTATGTTTACTATACTGTAGTTGTTGACACAGATGATTTAACTGTAGCAAACGCAGAATACACACTTGAAGTTTACTATGGTGAGTACACACCATCAGAGGATCCAGACCCAGATCCAGAGGTTCCTGCTGTTGAGCCTGATCCAATCAAGATCTCAGCAATCTCTCTAGTAGGTGACAATGTTGTAGTAACAGTTGTTCCTGCAACAGAAGGTGGCAAGATTAAGGCTGGTGTAAATTACTGGGCTGTAGTATCTGCTACACTAGGTGGTGACGAGACAGCTCAAGATCCTGTAACTGTTCCTGAAGATACAAATTCTCTACAGATTACAGTACCTGCAACAGGCGATAGCTTGTTCATCAAGGTAAAGGCTGATACAGCAACTGCTAAATAATCAAAAAGCTTACGCTAATTGATTAAACCTATAAAAGGCTTCTCCGAAAGGGGAAGCCTTTTTTTGCTTGTAAGGAGCTGGTGTTATACCACAAAATGAAGCTATGCTTCGCTTCATAGCACCTAAGAGGCATATGATACATCTAAGGTGCGCTTCATAGCACGTATGTGCTGCTTCATCCTCAAAACTCAACTATCAAACTATCAAACTCGCATACTCGCCAACTTGCAAACTAACTCAATTCTTGTATAGTTTTACAGTTTTACAGTTTGATAGTTTGTCAGTTTGCGAGTTAAAAAGTTAATATGAGGGTGGCTCTGCCGCCCGGTGTTGCTGGCGCGAGAGGTGGCAAGGTGCTCAACCTTTGCCTCCTCTCGCTTTCCCATACCTCCCTCCGTGCCTCTTTTCCTCCGAAAAACCACACTACGTGTGCTCCGTGTTTCGCCGAAGGCAAGAGTGCCAGCGTCCCTTTTACCCCCATCATCCCATCCCCCCATCGCACTTCTAGCCATCACGTGCCTTGCCTCCGCATCTCAATAAACTCCTGAGCGTACACACTAGTGGATGAGCTTTGTCCAATTGCTTCGAGAGAAAAGCAATAGCCAAGGCAAAGCTCATTCCGCTAGTGTTTATTTCGGTGTCACGTCTCTGCGTCCCTCTGCGACCCTCTGCGTCCCTGCGTCCCTTTGGCATCCCGTGCGTCCCTTTGGCGTACCGTGCGTACCGCCGCCTTCCCACCTATATCCTACAAATTAGCCTAATAAGTTGATTGTTTCTTTTCCCCCTTTTTGATACAATAAAAAACAGCTAAAACAATATGGTTTTATATGACATGTAAATTAGGAGAAATATTATGAATTTTGAAGAAGCAAAAGCTTTACTCGAGGCAAATGGTCAGGGGCACGTACTTAATTTCTGGAATCAGCTCGATGCTGCTCAGCAGGAAGCACTTCTAGCTCAGATTGCAACTATTGATTTTAATTCTGTTAATATGACAAAGAATTTGCTCACAGCTAAGAGCGAATCAGCTGCTCAAGGAGAGATGGTTCCTGCTCCAGTTGCAGAGCTAGCCGGTGAACACTATGAGGCAGCATATCGCTCTGGTACTCTTGAGCTTCGCAGTGGCAAGGTGGGTGTATTGATGGTTGCTGGTGGTCAGGGCACTCGCCTAGGTTATGATGGACCAAAGGGTTGCTATCCAGTTGGTCCTATGAGCAATGAATCTCTATTTTATTTTCATGCTAGAAAAATCCTTGCTCTAGAGCAGGAGTGGGATACAACAGTTCCTTTCTATATTATGACAAGCCAAGGTAATGACGCTGCCACACGCGAATTTTTTGCAGCGAATAATTATTTTGGATTGAAGCAGGAAAATGTTTTCTTCTTTGTTCAGTCTATGTGGCCAGCTCTTACACCTGATGGCAAAATTGTTATGGACGCAAAGGACCATATCTTTATGAGCCCTGATGGTCATGGCGGCACACTTCTTGCATTAGAGAAGAGTGGTGCTTTAGATGACATTAAGAAGCGTGGTCTAACGTCTATTTTCTATTTCCAGGTAGATAATCCAATGGTTGAAATTTGTGATCCAGCATTTATTGGTTATCACACAAGAAATATGTCAGAGATTTCTATTAAGGTTTGCGCAAAGCGTGACCCAAATGAAGGTCTTGGCGTAGTGGTTGTCCGCGATGGAAAATCTCAGATTGTTGAATATACAGAATTCACACCAGAGCAGAAGAATGAGCGCACAGAGGATGGTGAGCTACGCTATAAGTTTGGCAGCGTTGCTATCCATATGTTCTCAGTTGATTTTCTTGTTCGTGAGGCACGTGCTGGCTTGCCTATCCACGTTGCTCACAAGAAGGTGCCTTTTGTTAATGAAGCAGGCGAGACTGTTAAGCCAGATGCACCAAATGCATTTAAGTTTGAAAAATTCATTTTCGATGCGTTGCTTGATGCAAAGGTAAGCGTAAATCTTGCGTTTGACCGCACTCTAGAATTTTCTCCAGTTAAGAATGCAGAGGGGTCTGATTCTCCTGCTACATGTAAGGCAGATTTATCTCGCAAGTGGGCTTGGTGGCTTGAAAAGGCAGGAATAAATATTCCTTTTGATAAGGATGGTTATCCAACAATCAAAATAGAAATTGACCCATGCTTTGCCAATTCTCCAACTATGCTTGCAAAGCGCATAGACGAAGGTAAAGTAACAATTGATGCACAGTCCGATATTTGGCTAAAGGCATAGGTTTGTTTTGTAGAATATGGCGTTTTTAATGCCATATTCTACAATTTGTTTTAGGAGTTACTAATGTGGCTCTTTTGTGCTATATGATTTTGTATATTTATGACAGATTTATCCAAATTACTAAATAAAGAGCAATTTGAGGCAGCAACAGCACCAGATGGACCTTTGCTGGTGCTTGCTGCTGCTGGTACTGGTAAAACACGTACTCTTGTGTATCGTGTTGTTCATCTGCTTGAGCGAGGATTTCGTCAGGAGGATATTCTTTTGCTTACCTTTACCAATAAGGCAGCAAGAGAAATGCTTAATCGAGTGGAAGAGGTGCTGCCAGGCTCTACCTATAGAATGTGGGGAGGAACCTTTCATAGTATCGCAAATCGCATGCTTCGAATAAATGCCCAAATACTTGGCTATGAGCGTGATTTTACAATTCTTGACTCAGATGATCAAAAAACATTAATGGGTAATTGCATCACGGATCTTGGCTTTCAAAAGAAGGAATTTACAAAACGTGAAGTAATTCTTAGCCATCTTAGCACTTCAGTTAATAAGGGTATGAATTTATCTTCATACCTTGATAACAATACTACTGATATAGCAGAATATGATGCTCCAAATATTATTCGTGTGGCAAATAAATATATTGAGCGAAAACGAGAGCTTGGGGCAATGGATTTTGATGATCTTCTTGTAAATGCAGTAAGATTACTTAAAGAAAATCCAGAGGTTCGCGAATATTATCAAAATCGCTTTAAGCATATTTTGGTGGATGAGTTTCAAGATACAAATATGCTTCAATCAGAATTTGTAAATATTTTAGCAGAAAAGCATCGTAATGTAACTGTTGTTGGTGATGATTTCCAGTGCATTTATTCATGGCGTGGTTCTGATTTTAGAAATATCATGGATTTCCCAAAACGCTATCCTGATGCACAGATTGTAAAACTAGAGCAAAATTATCGAAGCTCTCCTGAAATTTTGGCATTGGCAAATGATTGCATTTCTCATAATACTGAGCAGTTTAAAAAAGAGCTTCGACCAACAAAAAAACCGCTGCACATAAAGCCTATCGTGCATCGCGTATACCGAGATGCTGATCAATCTGCATATATAGTTGAAGCAATTCGTGCATGCCTGCTAGATGGCTATTCTTTAAAGGATATAGCTATATTATATCGCTCTCATTTCCATTCAATTGATATACAGTTAAACCTAGCACGTGCTCATATACAATATAATATAACATCTGGAACTGGCTTCTTTGATTCTGCTCATGCAAAAGATATTCTTGCATTTTATCGATTGATTGTATCTCCAACAGATTATCTTGCATTTACACGTGCATTTGGTTTGCTGCCAGGAGTAGGGGAAAACACAATTGGCAAGCTGTGGAGCAAGCTAGAGCTTCATTTTAATCCAAGCAACTCAATGGAGCGAGAAAAGCTTTTATCAATTGCTCCAGCAAAAGCTCGCCCTGCAGTTGAAGGTATAATAAATGCATATAAAGAATATTTTATGCAAGAAAAAAGTCCAGCCCGTGAATCTGGCTTTGTAATCAATTTGCTCGATGCATTCTATTTCGATTTGTTGAAAAAGAATTTTAATAATCCAGATGAACGTCGTCAGGATATTTTAGAATTGGCTCAAGCAATTGATAAAAAGGATAGCTTGGCTGATTTTCTTGCTGATGTTGCTATTATGACAAATTCTGAGCTTGCAGAAGATTCTAATATGGGAGCTGAAGCAGACACTGTTTTGCTAAGCACAATTCATCAAGCAAAGGGTCTTGAATGGCCGGTTGTGATTGTGCCTTGGATTAGTGAAACAATGTTTCCTTCTGCAAAAAATGAAAATGCAAACATCCCTGAAGAGCGTCGCTTATTCTATGTTGCAATTACTCGAGCAAAGGAAAGATTGTATCTATGTTCTCCAAGCTATAAGTTAAATTATAGCGGAGGGCTTGAACCACTTGAAATATCTTGCTTTATTAAGGAGTTAAATAAGAGCTACTATGAAGCAACGGGACTTCCTTTAGATGCTGTATTAAAATCAAACTTTGGTTCATATAGTGGTTGGTCTGGTGGTGTCTCTGGCAAGAAACCACAGATAGGTGGCTATGGGAAATGGAAAAATAGCCGGCGCGGCACAAGCACCTGGTGGTAATAGAAACACATGTGCATAATTTGTTGATGCCATTTTATTTTTTACATAATGTATTATGAAAAAACGCATATCATTTATTGATTCTGAGGTTAGTGTAACCAAGGCAACAACAAGCGGTAGTGTTATCGCAGAACCCACCACGCAAGCCTCTGCGTCCCTTTTTCGCACTTTTAGCCACCACATGCATCACGCTCGCGGGCAGGAAGAGTATGGAGAAGCGACTTCCAGTCGCTTTGCGTGCGGTAGCACGCTTCAAAAGTGCGAAGAAGGGACGCAGAGACGCGAAGACCGCAGAGGTCGCAGAGCCGTGACGCCGAAAAAACACTAGCGGAGTGAGCTTTGCCTTGACTATTGCTATTCTTTCGAAGCAATTTGGCAAACCTCATCCACTAGTGTCCTCGCTCAGAATCTTATTGAGATGCGGAGGCTTGCTACGCAAAATGAAGCTATGCTTCGCTTCATGCTCATTTATGAGCGCTTCATAGCACGCATGTGCTGCTTCATCCTCAAAACTCAACTATCAAACTATCAAACTCGCATACTCGCAAACTCGCAAACTTGCAAACTAACTCAGTTCTTGTACGGTTATACAGTTATACAGTTTTACAGTTAATAGTTGATAGTTTGACAGTTTGTCAGTTAGATAGTTTGACAGTTAGATAGTTAGATAGTTTGATAGTTTGCGAGTTAAAAAGTTAATATCAGGGTGGCTCCGCCGCCCGGTGTTGCTGGGGCTCAAGGTGGCAATGTGCCAAACTTTGCCTCCTTGAGTCTTCCTTAGACACTTAGACGCGAGAACTCTCTTTGAAAATTCCAAAACTAAATGTACCTATGTGGACTATAGTTGCTTTTGTCTGTTGGTTTTATTATAATTATGGATATCAAATATTTATTTGCAGTAGACATACTTTTGCAACAATCGAAATTTTGAAGTTGACCTTGGTTATATGTTAAGAGGATACAAAATGAAAACTAAAATTTTATCCATTTTCGCATGTGCGTTTTTGGTAATTACTAGTAGTGCTTTAGCTTATACGCCTGATGGCTCGATCTCATATATACAATCTAATGGTAGTCAATATATAAATCCAGGTGTACCATCGCGAACTGGTGTAAAAATTGAGCTCGATATTGCGTTTACTCAAATCCAAAATGATTTTGCAATAGCTGGTGCTAGAAGCGGGGATAAAAGATTTTATTTGCTGCATGTAAATAATGGGTGTCTAGCGTTCGGAGCAGGTGCTTTTTATTATATAAATGCAAATGATTCAACTGTTGTTAATGATTCTGATAAAAATCCAACAAACTATAAAATCAACGCAAATCAACGCTATAAGCTTGTGTCTGATTTTTCTGAAGGACAACAAACTATTTCTGTTGATGGCTCTGTTGTTTATACAGGAAATCATGCAGATGGAATAAACCTAGACATGGATTTTTATCTATTAGCGGTTAATCAAGATGGCTATGATAAATATAATTCCGTTGTTAAGCTTTATTCTGCTAAAATTTGGCTAGATGGTGTGCTTGTTCGAAATTATGTGCCAGACATTAGAGACGGCATATCTGGATTTTATGATCTTGTAAATGATACGTTTAATTTTTCTCCTAAAGGTAGCTTTATTGTCACTGAGAGAACCTTGAAGGGAGCTCCAGATACCTTTGTTGATTGGATTGCAGGAGGTAAAAATACATGTATGGACCTAGGTGTTTTAGCAGCATCTGATATTGTTGCCGAAGGCTCTATGATGTGGACCTATTTGGGTAACAATGAAGAGTTTTCTTTCCTTGGAAGAAAAGGTAATAACGGAGTCTATATGGTTATGATACACACTATAGACTCTGATGCTTGGGTTGCAAATAATCTTGTTAAAGGAACTATTGGTGATATATTAGGTGATTCTTCTAAGGAATATAAATATCAACGAGATGTACTCTATAATTTTAGAGCAGTTTCTGCAAATGGAGAGCAATCTCTTACAATAAATGGTGAAAAGATTTATGAGCTTAATGCTGAAGGTGATTTTGCTGGAGATAAAAATTTGATGCTGTTCGCATTTGATCAGGGTGCTTATTGTTCGTATTCTAGATGCTATGGACTTAAAATATGGAGCGATGGTGTGCTTGTAAGAGATTTTCGCCCAGCAGTAAAGAATGGAGAGGGCGTGCTGTGGGATGCCGTTTCTGATACTTGCTTCTTCTCTTGGGAGGGAATAAATGGTAAGTATATTGGTAAACCATTAACGAAAGCAAACTCTCCTCGTTATAATGTTGAGTATATAGGCTCTGCAAATTCTCAATGGATTGATTCTGGTGTGATTGGTAAATCCGGAACTAAGGTCGAGGCTGATATTGCTTGGATTAGACTTGACTCAGATTGCGGTCTAATTGGCTCTAGAATATCCGCAAGCTCCGATTCTAGATTTTATCCAATCCATACTTTCAATAATGAACTATGCTTGGGTTATGTAAAATTTGTATATACAAAAAATTATCTTGAGGTGGGACGTCGATATAAAATAGTGTCAGACAATAAGAAGAATTCTCAGACAATCTATGTCGATGATCAGCTAGTTTATTCAGGCACAAGTTCAGATGAGATAGATACAGCTCTTCCAATGTATATCTTTGCTGAGAATGTCGGTGGTGTTGCTTCTTATAATTCCTCAGCACGCATTTATTCTATGAAAATTTGGCAGGATGATGTTCTTGTGAGAAACTTTGTTCCTGTGCTTGCTGACAATATGGAGCCAGGCTTTTATGATACGGTAGAGCAGAAGTTATATGTTGCTCAGGGTATATCTGGTCTTTGGGACTATGGACAAATTGTTGGTCCATATTTTAATAGTACATTTATCGTTATTAGATAGAATTTAATACAAAAACAAAATTAAGTCGTTGCAGGTGTGTTATGAATAGGTGGTCTAGAGAAAAGGCATGGGAGTGGTATAATTCTCGTTCTTGGATACGTGGCTGTAATTATATGAGTGCAGATTGCATAAATCGCGTGGATCAATGGCAAGCACTACATTTTGAAGAAAGAATGCAGACAACCGAGGCTGAGCTAGCTCTAATGAAGGAGCTTGGATATAACTCTGTACGCTTGATACTAGAATATGTCGTTTGGAAGGAAGAGCACGATGGCTTCTTGGAGCGCTTTGAACGTTATATTTCTCTTTGCGATAAGTTTGGTATATCTTGCATGATTGTTCTTGCTAACGATTGTATGCCACCAAAAACAGAGCTTTGGAAAATGCCATATATTGGAGAGCAGCATTGTGATTGGGGGTATCATGGAGGCAGAAAGCATTCTCAGCACGGGCGACACAATGGCCCTGCTCCTCATTTCTATCTTGATGACCCTGCCACGGCAAACGATTATTTTCGCATGGTTGAGGAAATCGTTTCTCTATACAAGGATGATTCTCGCATTATAATGTGGGATTTGTTTAATGAGCCCGGTAATAGCCAAAGAAGTGGTATCACTCTTCCCATTCTTGAAAGAATGGTTAGGGTTGTACGTGCAATAAATCCTTCACAACCTCTTACAATTGCTGCGTGGTGCTGTGATAGAAATTACGAATTTTCAATGCCAGAGGATATTTTTGCAATAGAAAATTCTGATATTATAACATACCACAATTATGGTAAATTTGAAGAGCATATTCGTGTGATCAAATATTTAAAGCAATTTGGTCGTCCTCTTATCAATACTGAGTGGCTAGCTCGTTGTACTGGTAATACTGTATTTGAGAATTTTCCTCTTTTTTACTTAGAAAACATTGGTTGCTATAATTGGGGCTTTGTTGCTGGAAAATATCAGACCTATGAGCCGTATGAAGCACATTGGCAATGGTATGAAGAGGATAATCGTGCAGAAATAGATTTTACAAAGTGGTTCCACGATTTATATCGCCCTAGTCATAGACCGTATGACCCTAAAGAGATTGAGCTAATACAGCGCTTTTGCCGCTTGGCAGATGAGGGTTTCTTAAAAAATAAATCTCAAAATTAAATTTAGATTATCATTTAATTGCTTGGGCAGGTTTTCGTTTTGGCATTATACTTTATTGAATGGCAATAAAGGAAATAAACACGATGCACAAAATAATTTTTATTAGCGTGCCAGCTAAAAATCCTAAAAACGAACCAATCCCCGCATGTAGTGCAGTGTCCCAGTTTTTATTTTTATAATATTCACCAATCACTGCACCTATAAATGGACCCAACACAATTCCTGCTGGAAGAAAGAATAATCCCAAAAAGGTACCAATTGTGCAGCCCCAAATACCATACTTTGTTCCATTAAATTTGGCCGTACCGATTGCTGGAACTATATAGTCGAGAATGGTTACAATAATGCATAATGCAAAGCCTCCCCATATTTGCCAAGCAGGAATATTGATATCCCAAAGCATAGGGAGTAAAATTCCTGCATAGGCAAGCCATGGACCTGGCAGCATAGGAACAATGCAGCCAATAATACCTAAAATGCAGAGGGCATAGCCCAATATTGTATATAGTTCCATCGTAAATTGTCGCTGATAAATAAAAAGCCTAAATTCGGCATGCGTTGCTAAATTTAGGCTTTGAAATACTGATTAGTTAAAGTATTTACGCAAATATGCTAGTGAGCGTAAAATATCCTCTTCCTCAGTAGCTGCATCTTTGCCATGGCATTCAAGACTGATTCTAGAATCGTACCCAACATCCTTTAGCAGCTGGCTCCAAGCCTCAAGCTTTGGAAGATCTTCTTCCTCTGGATATGCTCTATCCTCATTAGGTCTTGCCAAATGTGCGTGATATACTTCAGCAATATTTTCCTTGAGAGATCCGATTGTCTCGCTATTTCTATATGTGTGATAGAAGTCAACCAAGCATTTAACAGCAGGGTGATCGCAAAGTTTTGTAAACTCAATGCCTTCCTTTAGTGTGTTAACAAAATTTGTCTCATGGATATTAAGTGGCTCAATAACAAGAGTAATTCCGTATTGTGCAGCAATGTCACCACAAAAACGTATTGTTTTGGCAGTTTCTTCTTTTGCGTGCTTTAGTGTCATATCCTCTGGATAACGGCGAAGCCAACCACAGCCCATAACAACAATCTTGCCGCCAAGCTCTTTTGCTCGAGACATTCCTTTGTGAACCATCTCGCTTAATGCGTTAAAATCGATATCCTCTGCACGTAATGATGGGACTGAGCCAGGTGCAAAAATATTGTAAGCCTCACACTTGATGTTTAACTCAGCAACCTTGGCTTTTGTTTTTTCGAACTCTTCATCGCTCATTGTTGCCAATGTACGAAATTGTGGCTCGATATAATCAAAACCAGCCTTTGCAACAACCTCTAGCATATTAAAATCTTTACATATTCCAAAACGAATAGCCATACTAACTCCTATTTTACACAAAATAATAAATTATAAACATGTAACTATTTACATTCTATCAATCTTTAAGTGTGCTTTTCAAGTAAAGTTTTATTTGTTTTTCAATACTTTCAGGCAATTTTTTATTGCATATCGTCAAACTTATTGTGTAATATATTAATCAGTTGGTTGATGGCAAGTTTTCCAATTGTGAGGAAGATGCCCATCACCGTTAGTTATACATTAAAATATAAGGGAATTACCGTGAGTATAGAAATGATGCGTCATAGTGCGGCGCATATCATGGCCGCAGCAGTTTGTGAATTATATCCAAACGTAAAATTAGACATTGGTCCATCAACAGATGATGGTTTTTATTATGATTTTGACATGCCTCATCGCCTTGTTCCAGAGGATTTTGAGACAATCGAGGCTAAAATGGCAGAAATCGTTAAAGCAGATTTGCCATTTGAGCGTGTAGAGATGACACGCGAGGAAGCAATCAAGCTTCTAACAGATGCAGGGCAGACTTTTAAGGTAGAGCGCTTGGCAGATATTCCAGAGGGAGAAGCAATTAGCTTCTATAAGTGTGGCAATTTTATTGATTTGTGCCGCGGTCCTCATGTTGCTTCAACAGGCTGCGTAAAAGCATTTAAGTTGACCTCAATTGCTGGCTCATACTATCGTGGTGATGAAAAGAACCCAATGCTACAGCGTATTTATGGCTTGGCTGCAGCTTCTCAGGAAGAGCTTGATGCAATTATTAACCGCATTGAAGAGGCAAAGCGTCGTGATCACCGTCGTCTTGGTCCAGAGCTAGATTTGTTCAGTATGCACGATGATGTTGGCCCAGGCCTAATTCACTGGCATCCAAAAGGAGCTCGTATTCGCGTTGCTATCGAGGATTACTGGCGTAAGGAGCATTTCCGCAATGGCTACGATATGCTATTTACTCCGCATGTTGGCCGTGCAAATCTTTGGGAGACATCTGGTCACCTTGGCTTTTATAAGGAAAATATGTATTCTTCAATGGATGTTGATGGTCAGCCATACTATGTTAAGCCAATGAACTGCCCATTCCACATTCAGGTTTACAAGAGCCAGATGCGTTCATATCGCGATCTTCCTCTACGTTGGGCAGAGCTAGGTACAGTATATCGCTATGAGAAGAGCGGTGTATTGCATGGCTTATTGCGTGTTCGTGGTTTTACACAGGATGATGCTCACATCTTCTGCACACCAGAGTCAATCGTTGAAGAAATTCGCACAACTGTTGGCTTTGCTTTGCGCATCCTACGTCGTTTTGGCTTTAACGAGATTGCTGCATATCTTTCAACTCGCCCAGATAAGGCAGTTGGTGATCCTGAGCGTTGGGAGCAGGCAACTCACTCTTTGGAGGCAGCTCTAAAGTCTGAGGGCATTGATTACCAGATTGATCAGGGTGGCGGTGCATTCTATGGTCCAAAAATTGACTTGAAGATTAAGGATGCAATTGGCCGTGAGTGGCAGCTTGGTACAATCCAGTTTGACTTTAATCTACCTGAGCGCTTTAATCTAACCTACATCGGTTCTGATGGTGCCGCACATCGTCCATACATGGTACATCGTGCATTGCTTGGTTCAATCGAGCGTTTCTTTGGTATTCTTATCGAGCACTATGCAGGTGCATTCCCAGTATGGCTAGCAGCAGAGCAGGTTCGCATCCTTCCTTTGACAGATGCACAGCTTGACCGTGCTAAGGAAGTACAGCAGCAGCTATTGGCTGAGGATGTCCGCGTAAGCATTGACTCTCATGCTGATAAGCTAGGAGCTAAGATTCGCCGTGCTCAAGAGGAGAAGGTACCTATCATGCTTATCATCGGTAAGCGCGAGGCAGAGCAGGGCACATTGTCCGTTCGCGTTCGTGGCGAGGGTGATCTTGGTGCTATGTCCGTAGATGATTTTATTGCTTATTTCCGTGAAGCAGTGAAAAAATAACAAAAACAAAACAACAATAATTGTTACTGATAAGGAGGTTTGTCATCAGTACCCTAGATAAAAATCAGCAGAATGCTAAGAATAATGCTAATTCTGCATCCTTTACCCGTATTAATAATAAAATACGTGCGCCAGAGGTTCGTTGCCTACTGCCAGATGGTTCACAAGCAGGTGTCATGAGCTTGCGTGAGGCACTACGCCGTGCACAAGAGTATGATCTTGACTTAGTGGAGGTTAGCCCTAATGCTAATCCACCAGTTTGCCGTATCATGGATTATGGCAAATATAAGTATGAAGAAACACAGCGTAAGAAGCAGGCAAAGAAGAACCAGGTGAAGGTGGTAACAAAGGAAATTAAGTTCCACGCAAATGTTGATGAGAATGATTATCAAATCAAAATGCGTAACATTCGTTCCTTTATTGCTGACGGAAATAAGGTTAAGCTAACTCTTCAATATCGCGGTCGTGAAAATGCCCATCGTGAGCTAGGTGAAGAGGTTATGGCTAGAGTTTGCCGCGAGGCAGCTGAGTTTGCCAATATTGAGCAAGAGCCAAAGCTCTTAGGACGCGCAATCAATGCATTGATTGGTCCAAAGTCTCAGAAGGCAAAATAAAAAATATGGGAGTGGCATTGCCACTCCCTTATTTTTTTCTATAAATCGCCCTTCTTTAAGTATAATAATTGTGGCAATGTATTTTATTTGGCTACATAGGATAGAGAAAAATTATGATTACTAATGAATTTGGTGAAAAATATTATAAGTTAGCCCTACACTTGCATTCAAATCTTTCAGATGGTGCAAAGTCGCCAGAAGAAATAGCAAAGGAATATAAGCTTGATGGCTATGATGCAATAGCATTGACAGATCATTGGGTATATAGCGTGGGCGGAACAATTGATGGGCTATATATTATTTCGGGTTGCGAATATAATCTTGGTGCAGCTGATACAATTTCTGGAGTAGTGCATATTGTTTCTCTTTTCACAAAAGCAAAGCCTCTTGTAGAGAGAACAGCTTCTGTTCAGGAATTGGTGGACGCTATCAATGCAGCCGATGGAATTGCTGTGCTTGCTCATCCGGCATGGTCAGTAAATCCTCCTTCTATTTATCTTGAAAATAAAGGCTTTGTTGCCACAGAAATATATAATGCCATTTCAGATGCAGGAGAAAGCCTTCGTCCATACTCAGATCATTATATAGATCTTTGTGCAAATGCAGGAGCATATCCAGGAATCTTTGCTGTAGATGATGCACATGCATATAATGGCAATGATAATAGACTTGGTTGGGTAATGGTAAAGGCAGATGAGCTTTCTAACGAAACTTTGACTGCGGCTATACGCAATGGCGACTATTATTCAAGCCAAGGTCCAGAGCTTTATGTAAAGCGTGAAGGAAAGAAGCTTTTCATTTACACCTCACCATGCGATGTAATTGGGGTTATTTCAAACATCTCATGGGGTAGAGGGCATGTATTACGTGGCGAAAATCTTACCCATTATGAATACGAAATTAAAGATGGAGAACAATGGGTAAGAATCGAAGTCCGCGATAAGTGTGGCAAGAAAGCCTGGAGCAATATTTTTGTTGCTTAAGCAAAAACCTTGTGCACGTGATACCCGCTTGCGGGCTGAAAGAGTATGGAGAAGCGACTTCCAGTCGCTTTGCGTGCGGTAGCACGCTTCAAAAGTGCGAAAAAAGGACGCAGAGACGCGGAGGCCGCAGAGGTCGCAGAGCCGTGACGCCGAAAAAACACTAGCGGAGTGAGGTTTGCCTTGACTATTGCTATTCTTTCGAAGCAATTTGGCAAACCTCATCCACTAGTGTGCTCGCCCAGAAGCTTATTAAGATGCGGAGGCTTGCTACGCAAAATAAAGCTGTGCTTCGCTTCATGCACCTAAGAGGTATCCAATACATCTTAGGTGCGCTTCATGCTCATTTATGAGCGCTTCATAGCACGCATGTGCTGCTTCATCCTCAAAACTTAACTATCAAACTCGCATACTATCAAACTTGCAAACTAACTCAGTTCTTGTACGGTTATACAGTTTTACAGTTAATAGTTGATAGTTTGATAGTTATACAGTTTGACAGTTTGTCAGTTTGATAGTTTGTCAGTTTGATAGTGAAGATGAGGGTGGCTCTGCCGCCCGGTGTTGCTGGGGCTCAAGGTGGCAATGTGTCAAACTTTGCCTCCTTGAGCCTTCCGAGACATTAGACGAGAAAACTTTCTTTGAAGATTGCAAAACTAAATGTATCTGGTCAATAGACAAAGTAAATGCACCAAAAGAGGTGCATTTACTTTTGCAAATTACAGAGACAAAAAATAATGTAAAAGAGTAGCAAAAAGATTGACTCAAAATTATTTTCTTTATATAATTCTAAGTATCAAGAGGATAATTAGATAATGAAGTTTTTGAGGATAATATGAAAATATTTAGCAAATCATTAAAGATTGTTGTTTCTTTCATGCTTACATTTGTTGCTGGAGTTGCTGCTGCTGAGGTGTTAGTTTATGAAGGCTTTAGCTCTAAAGATTATACAGCTAATAATACAATAAGGGATAATAAGTCAAAAATAGATTCAATTGGTCTTAGCACCTCATCTGGTTGGATTTCTGCAACAGGTGTCTATTTGGCACAAACAGGTGGTTTGTCTTTGCCTGCATCTTGGTTGGAGAGTGAAACAGTCAAAGGCACCCAAGACTTTAGATGTATGATTAAAAATGGAGCGGCTGCTACAACATATAGAAGAAATCGTGCTCAGCAACGAAAGCTTGCTTGCGAATGGCCTTCCTCTGGTTCAGTCTATTTTAGATTTGTTATGCGTGTGCCAGCTACCGCACTAAAAACAACATATCTTGGACTCAATAACTATTGGCTAGCTGGTTTGGGTATATCAGAAATTGCTTCCCCAGCAACTGATAACTGTAATATATCTTCTGGTGTATATATGGGAGTTCGCAATAATCAAGGCACACTAAAATTTACTGGATATGTAAAAGATCCAGTTACCGCAGCAATTACAACTCATAATCTCTTTTCCATCGATACATCAAAAACATTGGAATGCGTTTGTGTAGCAAAAATAGATATTGGTAGCGATGGTACAGATGTAGTGTCATTTTATGCTGCTCCAATAGATTCTTGGGATGATGAATTTAAATGGATTGCTTCTGTTGCAGTTTCTAGCCTAATAAACGGTTCAACACCGTTGAGCTATTTACAAATGATTGGACAATATTGTACGAACAATCAAGAGATTTCATTTGATGAATTTATTGTAACTACTAACCCAGAAGAAGCATATTATCGTGCACCAACTTATGAGCCACGCTTAAATGATTGTAGCCTGTCTTTGGCCTCAGATATATACAAAATTTCAGCAGAGCTTTATAATAGCGATGCAGAGCTATTTTATATTTTAAATGATGGAACTTCTGCTGTAACTAATTCTATTGGTTCATATACAATGGATAGCACAGTTACATATTCGTTTGATGCACCAACGGATAATAAAACATATGAAGTGATGCTCTATGCAGAAAATGCAAATAAAGAATCGGCAACGGTTTCCTTGGGCTCGATCTATGGAGGAGAGCTTTCTATTACAAAAACAAGCGATGCTTCAGAATTTGGATTTGTTTCTGGATCAATTATAGTAAGTCGCCAAAATGCAGACTTAATCCCATTAGATGTTTACTATACCTTTGAAGAAGGAACAGCAAAGTCTAGTGTTAATTATGTAGAGCCTGACGGAATAGTAAGAATTCCTAGCGGAGAAACATCTGCTGTTATCTATATTGTTCCTGTTTTTGATTCAAATACAGAGGAGGATACAAGTCTTTCTGTAAATATTGCAGAAGGTTTTTATTTGTATCCTTCAACAGGTGTTGATGTTACTATTGAAAATTTCACCACACCTGAAGGCTGCAACTATTGGGTTGCTAGTGATAATTCAGATGGGTTAGCATCAAATCCGGATAACTGGTCTACTGGACATACGCCTCTTGCATCAGAAATTGTTGTTTGGGATGGAGTAATCACCCAAAAGGACATGCTTTGGAATCCTGAAAATAATACACTAACAGATATTGTGGCAGAGTGGAGACAAATCAATGGCGTAAAAGGCACTGTTTCCTTCTACACAACATATCCAACACGTGGATCATTCTCTACCTTTAATGTAACTGGTGATGTTTTAATTGAGTCTGGCAGCTGGACACACCCAGTTTCTCGTTCATTCGTTTATGGTGATGCATGCTATGCATCAAAATGTGCAACTGGTGGTGTTTATAGACTTGATGTCACTGTTGGTGGCAATGTCACAGTTGGCGAATCAGCAGCTATCGATGTTGTTGGTAAGGGAGCATACCCAGAAGCAACTCGTTGTGTTGATGGGTCAACCTATGGAACACATGGTGGTACACACAATGGTTCATGGCCAACCTTTGGTAGTGTATTTAAACCAAATTCTATTGGTGGCATCGGCACACAAAAAGGAACTGACCAATATGTAAAATATGCAGCAGGTAGTGGTGCCGTCCACTTCACAGTGGCTGGAGATTTTGTGCTTAACGGAAAAATTGATGCTAGCTCATATAAAGGTAGCTATGGTGCAGGTGGCGGCGGCTCAATTTGGTTAGAAATTGATGGTGCTTTGACAGGCTCTGGAAATCTAATTGCTAATGGACTATCAGTGTCCGATGCTCAGGGCTCCGCTGGTGGCCGTATTGCTATCTATGCTGATACAATCGATTCAACAATTTCAAAAACAGCAACAGCAGCATATAATCGCTGGGGTGGTGCAGGAGCTGGTTCTATTTATATTCAGGATTCCACATGTGGAGATAAGGCTGGCATAATTAGTCTCTATGCAGGACGTTCAAATATCGGTCATACAAATCAGATTACCTCTATCGTTCCACAATATATGGAAGGAGGAGATACTCTTGCAGACTTCCGTAATGCTACAGTAAAAATTTCTGGTGGCACACGTGTTTGGGCAACAAATGTTACTGTTCATGCAGTTGATGTTGTTTCAAATGCTTCTAAGATTGATTTACGCGGTTGTACTTTCAAGACCGCTAAGATGACACTTGGTGGAAGCACAATTCCAACAGGAACATATAATCTATCATCAACAGCATTAGCTCCAGATGGTACTACTGTTACAATGTCGGATTACTTCATCGATACAACAACAGATGCCGATGGCACAGTTGTTGTTCTAGGCACGTCATTTATGATTATCATTCGATAAAAAATAAAAAGGTGCTCAAGGATGCCACGCATGTGACGCTTGCATGATGCACGGGACGCCGGTGGGACGCAGAGACGCGGAGGCCGCAGAGGTCGCAGAGCCGTGTCGCCGAAAAAACACTAGCGGAGTGAGGTTTGCCTTAATCATTGCTATTCTTTCGAAGCAATTTGGCAAACCTCATCCACTAGTGTGCTCGCCCAGAAGCTTATTAAGATGCGGAGGCAATGCATTATAATAAATGAAGAATGAAGAATGAAGAATGAAGAATTCAGGTAGAGTTGAGTGGTTTTTTCTCCATCCTCGCGTCTAATCGTCTTTGGGTCTCTTGTCCTTGTCTCACGTCTCGCGTCTCATGTCTCATGTCCAAAGGGGCGTGTCAACGCCTGCGGGGAGCGTGTCAACGCG
>JAFUOX010000036.1 GCA_017481725.1 Kiritimatiellia bacterium
CACCACCAATTTATGCTTTATCAGAGATTTTGTAAATAGATAACTTCACCAAAACGACACATAAACACCTAAAATTTTCACATTAAACATAAATTAGGTGCATTTAGTCGTGCAAAGTTGCATTTACTTTTGCATACTACAGCTTAAATTGGGGTGTAATTTGCAATTTTTAGTAGTTGCAAATTTTTTAGTTGATGTTAGGCTATGGACTCCCGAATTTAAATTTATTCTAAAAAGAAAAAAAAGAAAAGCGTACCATTGCTGGCACGCTTTTCTTAGATGGTTTTGAAGTTTAAATTAAGCTTTTTTTGTTGTAATCTTCTTGATAATAAATAGTGTTCCAACCAGTAGCACTACAGAAATTGGGAAAACAACAAACCAATTGTGGATAAATCCAGCAATTAAGAATGAAATAAATGAGATTGATGCAACAGTAATTGCGTATGGCAATTGTGTTGAAACGTGGCTTACGTGATCACATTGAGCACCAGCACTTGACATAATTGTTGTGTCTGAGATAGGAGAGCAGTGGTCACCACAAACTGCACCTGCCAAGCAAGCAGACATACCGATGTAAAGTAGTGGGCTTGTTGGATCAAATACAGCTATAACGATAGGAATTAGAATACCAAATGTACCCCAAGATGTACCTGTAGAGAATGCAATAATTGATGCAACAACAAAGATTACAGCAGGAAGGAAGTTTGCTAGGTTTGGAGCTGCATTTGTCATAACATTCTCAATAAATACTTTAGCCTCAAGAGCATTTGTCATATTCTTCAATGAAGCAGCCATTGTTAGAATGATAATTGCTGGAACCATTGCACAGAAGCCTTCAGGTAGGCACTTCATAGCATCCCTTAGATTGAAAATGCGGCGGCAGATATAGTAAGCAATAACAAGCAATAGAACAATTGTTGCACCCCATGGTAAACCAACTGTAGCATCTGTGTTTCCAAAAGCATCAACAAAGCCAACGCCTTCATCTGCAATACCACCAACATGTAGTAGAGCAGCAACACAAATTACAACAAGGAACACAATTGGGGCAACCAAGTCAGCTATCTTGCCTTTGCCCTTTACAGCAACGATGTTTCCACTTGTTTCGTTTGGCTTAACTGTGAATAAATCATCATTCTCTTGAGCATTCTTTTCAAATCTACGCATTGGACCAAAATCAAACTTCATTAGAATGATTAGAACCACAAATAAGAGAGTTAGAAGAGAGTAGAAGTTGAAAGGAATTGATTTGCAGAACAAAGCAATGCCACTATAACCTGTGCCTTCTGTATATTCTGAAACAGCAGCTGCCCAGCTAGAAATAGGAGCAATCATACAAATTGGAGCAGCTGTAGCATCAATAATGTATGCTAGTTTTGCACGAGAGACCTTCTTTGTATCTGTAATAGGTGTCATAACACTACCAACTGTTAGGCAGTTAAAATAGTCGTCAATAAAGATTAAAACACCTAGAAGGAATGTGCAAAGTTGACTGCCAACGCGTGATTTGATATGAGTCCTAGCCCATTCTCCAAAAGCATAAGCAGCACCACTTCTATTGATTAGGTAAACTAGAGAACCAAGAATAACAAGGAAAATAAAGATACCTGCGGTCTCACTAACAGCAGTGATTAAGCCATTGTTGATTACAAAGTCGATTGTTGGAAGAATTGCAAATTCGTTAACAAATAGAGCACCAACAACGATACCGATGAATAATGAAGAATATACCTCTTTAGTGATAAGTGCTAGTCCGATAGCTAGAAATGCAGGGAAAAGAGCCCACCAAGTAGCTGTAAAACGAGATTTCGTTGCTTCCTCAGCAGGAGCCTCTTCTGCTGCAGGAGCTTCAGCGACGGTTTCTTCAACAACAGCAACTGCCTCTTCGACAGCAGCAGGAGCTTCAGCGACAGCCTCTTCAACAACAGCAACTGCTTCCTCGGCAATAGCAGGAGCTTCAGCGACGGTTTCTTCAACAACAGCAACTGCCTCTTCGACAGCAGCAGGAGCCTCAGTGACAGTCTCTTCGACAATAGCAGGAGCCTCTGTTATAGCTACAGGTATAGTTGCTTCTTGTGCAAATATATTTGCAGAAAAAGCAAATAAAATAGTTAGTGCGAATATTTGTAATTTCTTTTGAATTTTCATGTTTATCCTTATGTTTTAGTTTATAAACTGCAATTAAAGTATCACATAGTATCTATTTTTTCAAGAATTTTTAGCATATGGGATGATCCCAAAATACTTATAGCATCATCATTAGCATAAATATGAACATATTAACTGTTGTCTCAAATGATTCATATTCCATTTTTTCTTTCAATGGTGCGAAAGATTCTTCGATAAGCTTTAACTCTTGGATTGCTTTTGCCTTTTCGTATATTCCATCTTCATCGTTTTCATCACTACGAAGCCCCGCTGCAATTTCATTTAAAATTTCTACCTTGTCTTCGTTGGAAGGCTTAAAACAAATCTTCTCTTCATCTAAAAATTCATATAGCTCCCATTTCTCATTGTTTAATCTTAAGAATAATGGGGAATCATAATAATCCTTGTAGGTTATTGATACTGTAGCTTCATCTACCTTTATGAAGGTAAGGTCATCTGCTGATTTTGGCCCACCAAGGGAGAAAATATACATGCTCAAAATGGCTGAAGCTGATTTGTCAAACTTGGTGATTAGTTTTTCAAAAGCATTGTGCTTATGGAGGTCCTCGAATTTAATTTGAGAAGTGGTTTTTAGTGCTTCAGAAATGGAATCTACTCCCGAATTAATTGACTGTGTATGTGCATCAATGGTTTCTTCTGTTGTAAATTCTTCAAGCTCATTTATCTCTTTGAGTGAGTCTATTATTACTAATGAAATGTTGTCTGACTGGATGTCTATTACTTCTGCAAAACTACCTACGGTGTGCATTGCTTGATTGTAAATATCTTCGTCTAAATTTTTTGCAGCGGTATTAACCACTTGATTTAAAAATTCACGATCTTCAACGTAATCTGAATTGTATAGGTAAGTAAGAACTACCCCTTCATCAATAGCATCAAAAAATGATTGTACCTCTGCTTTAGCTTTCTCTTCAATGGTTTGAGGCTTTTTTGAGCAACCAAATGAAAATAGTAGAATTGTAGCAAGGATGGTGAGAGTTATTTTTTTCATGGTTTATTTTCCTCCAAGTATTTTGTCTGTTAGATTAGAAACGGTTGTAAATGGTTTTGTGTTTAATAACCAGCTATCTATTAAAAATCTACGAATAAATTCAATTATAGATAAAGCAAGGTATAAGATAAATGTCAATAAAATGCTATACAGAAGTGTGTTAGGCCCACCTCTCCATGCATTGACATCTAGTATTTCAAACCAAAGAAAATTATAAAATAATGGGTGCTGGTGAATAATATAGATTGCTAGAGTTGGTGCTGCTAGCATATTTATGATTGAATTACATTTGATTTCTGTGCGAACAAAAAATGTAAATAGAGAAAATGCAATTAGGATATTTATAGGACTTTTTATATCTCCCAAACAAAAAGATGTCAGTTTATTTAGCAACCCGCTTATAGATGGTGGAATATTATAATTATAAAGAGAATAATGGGCTATATTAAGGACAAAATAAAGACTAATTCCAATGATGAGCCAAATCCAACGATTTGCACTTCCAAACCAGGATGTTGTGTGCTTGATATGGGCAACACTAAGGTATAATACAAAGAACCATAATGTGTCTAGCATAAAATTCATATTGAATTTATCGGTTATGGCTCCAACAGAGAAATTAATCCAAAGAAAAGCAAGTAAACATAGCAAAAAGCCTCTCATTGTTGATTTGGAAATCTTTTCCTCTGCTTCATATAAAAATGGCATTGCAATAAGAAGAATTAAATATGCAGATACGAACCATAATGGGCGACCTAATAATGGCAAATAGCACCTTACTATTTCAAATCCAGATGCACGCCCTTCAAGCAATCCCAATCCAAGTAATATGGTTGTAATAGTAGCAGAATAGAAAAATAGCTGGACATAGGTTCTTACCCATTTGGTGCCAATAATAGGTTTTTTATCAACCATAAA
This sequence comes from Kiritimatiellia bacterium, assembly GCA_017481725.1. Classification (GTDB taxonomy): domain Bacteria; phylum Verrucomicrobiota; class Kiritimatiellia; order RFP12; family UBA3636; genus RGIG990. The sequence continues at coordinate 4,079 of JAFUOX010000036.1, forward strand.
ATAGCAGCTTATAAGAACAAACAAATTCACCGCAATGCGTCCGCCATTTGAAAGACACAGCAATGTAAACCTATCTTCGGGAACAACACTTGTAATAATTCTACCTTGTTGTAAAAAGTGCGATGCTATAATAAGAAGCATAGCAAAAATGCGTGCTAGTTCTATTGATGAGTTTCTGCTTATTTTAGTCATGATTAGCTCATTTTTGCATTAGTTAAAATTGCTACACGAAGGAACTCAGAGATGCCCCATGCTTGAGCATCACATCCTCTTCCATAGTGAGGGGAGTCTCCGTCCATAATCTCAGGGAGCTGTCCTGCACAGTCATTTTTCATAAGCTCAATACCAGAAGCGATTAATGCTTTAGCAGTTGTATATGCACTTTCGCCATATTCCATTATTAGAGCCTCAGCATAGGAAGGGAATGGCCATGTCCAAGCTGTGCCATTGTGATAAGCAGGCTTTCTACGTGTGTCTTCATCGCCCTCATAGCGTCCCCAATATGGGTGTGCAGGGTCATTCAAACAATTTCCATCTCTGCAAATAGGTAACCGATATTTTGTTTCTCCAGGGGCAAGTGTGCGAATACCACCTGGAACAAGTAGCTTTGCTGAAGAGCGGATTATTTGCCTGCAAAGCTCGTGATTTGTAATTGCACCTAATGTTACAGCAAATAATTGATTGCAGCGAAGATGGTCATCCGCAACACAAGTGCGAGCGGCTCTAAACGAGTCGCAATGCAAGCAATCAGACAAATAGCCTTTGTCTTCTAACCAAAACAATTCGTGAATAGACTCTCGGGCTTGCTTTTGTAGCTTTGCCCAAGGACCTTTGCTATCAATTGTTTTGATTAGGTCTAAAGTAGCAATCCATAATGCTTGAATTTCGATAGGATAGCCTTGCCGTGGTGTACCAGCAGGGTAGTTTGTGTCCATCCATGTAAAGTGTGAAGGACTATAAACTAGACCTGATTCAACATCCACCTTGATGCCATTGTGTGTGCCATTTAAGTATCCGTTAGCAATACTTAAAAGAACATCAGCAACTGTGCGCTCACCGCATTTTGCATTAAGCACCTTTGCTTTCCCTATTTTCTTGATTAAATCGGTTGTAGCGACAGCATACCAAAGCTGGGCATCTGAGGTGTCGCGGTTTGCTGCATCGTTCCCATTTATCATATTAGGAAGGGTGCCACCTTCTTCAAATTGGCCAAATTTGCAAATAATGTCTAATGCTTCAGCATATCGTTTATCTGCAATCATGCCTCGCAATGCAATAAATGTGTCACGTCCCCAGTCAAGAAACCAAGGGTAGCCAGCGATAACAGTTTTTAAGTCATCGCGTTTTACAATAAAATCACGCAGTGCATCAGATAAAGCCGATGTTATATCAATATCTGTTAAATTATTTGGTTGAGCAGTAGCTTTGATTGTAGCAGCGCTTGTTGGTGTTAGATGCTCAGCACCATTACCAGTATAAAGAGCTGCCTCAAGAGCAACTGAGCTTGCACCAGTGATACGTGTGCCAAACCAGCCTGGACTATATAAATCAGAAGAACCATCTTGACCACGCTTTGCTTCGTGTGGATGACCAATCATATAGTGCCATTCTGGTTCAAACGTGAATTCTCCATTTGAAATAATCATATCTAGCCCAAGCCCATTATTTGGTAAGAAGGAGAAGCCATGTGGAATTTGTGTGATTGAATAACCCCATTCTGCCTCCGGGCCATTGAATGCTTTTGTTTTGCAATGGAAATTGCGGCTCTCAATATCCGGACGAAATATGAGAGTAACCTCATTGTTGTCCTCAAGCATATCAAGAGAGCCATTTGCCTTTTCTCGCATAACACAAAGCCTTACATGGTTCTTTTGCTTTAATAACTCAATGCCAACATTAAGCTTAATAAATCTACCAGTTCCCACTGGTACACTGAATATCCAATGTGCAACTCCAGAGCCAGCTTCACATTCAAAGCGCTCTAAGCAAGAGCTATCAACCTCAGTAGAAAAACCATGATTGATTACCCAAAGCTTGCATCGTGTAAATAGAATATGCCTATCACAAGGGACTCGTGGGTCTGGATTTGCAGCAAGAATGGCATCATACTGACTTTGGATGTCTCCCCACTTTGCCCTAATATGGGACATAGCACCACAGCCATTAGTTAATAGGGCAACAATGTTGCCATTGAGTACCTCATCGCTTGTATAGGTGCGTTTTAGTAAGGCAGGCTCTTCTGCTGTAATTGTTGGCAAAAGCCTTAAATTGACAAGAATTTGTTTTTTTGCTGTAGCAGAAGAAAGATCAAGCTGTAAGCGGGCTTTATTAATGTCATTTGTGTGTTTCTTCATAGGAGAAAGAATCACAAGATAGCTACCATTGTTAAATTGAATAGAGCGAAGGTTTGCAATAAAATCTCCATTTAATAAATCAACGCAGCAACGGAAAGGCTCAGGAGATTCAATTATCATGAAATGCTCTGGAGGAACCATTATTGTGCGATTTTGATCTTCAGGAATCGAGCAACGAACAATTGGAGGCATCGAATCCTTTGAAATAAGACTTGTGATAAATTCTTCAGGATTTTCTGCCAACAATTCAGCCATTTCCTCAACAGATTCTGATTCCTTGAGAGGACAGTTATTGCCCAATATAGACTGGCGAATGCGTAGGGCAGTGGCACGTAGCTCTTGGTGGCGAACCATATTGCAATAGTAGGTTTTAGGCATGCTATGAAGCTTGTTAATTAGTTCGTAGTCCCCACGATTATTGGAAAGGCATAGTGCTTCTCCAGGCTCAAGAAGGATTGAGTGAGTTCCATACTCTAGTGAAGCTCTTAGTTTAATCTCTTTACCTTCAAGTAAATCAATGCATTCCTCTGGATTTATATGAAACTCATGTGTGCCCCATGAAACATTTTGTGCATTGTCTGCATCAAGATTAACTAATACGAGAACCTTTTTGTCATTATCAAAAGCTCGTACTCCATCAATATCATTGGAGAAAGCAGGAGTACGGACAAGTGCTAAGGAATTTCCTGCACCATATTGAACCATTCCTACTGCAGCACCAGGACCAAAGGCTGGATGATTTGCCAAAATGCAGTTCAGGCGGCTAAGCTGATGTATTTGGTTATTTTCTGAATCCCAATTTAATGCACTTGCACCGTGGACATCTACCTTTTGTGTTGCAAACCACTCCACACCATTTGTTATGCCAAAGCAGCCTTGGTGTGCACTAAGTGCAGCTAGAGATGTACGCATCTTTGCATAAGCAGGAGATTTTGCTGCCATACGGCAATTATCGTGTGTTTCAGCAAAGTTTGTTAATGGACCAGTCTCATAAGACATTGCTAGTGCATTAGGAAGATAGTTTTCAAATGCAGAGCGGTCTTCTGTTTGGAAAAGCTCAGAATAAGCCCAGTCAAGACCTTCATCAGAAATTAATTGGCGGGTGACGGAAATTTTTCCGCCAAGCCCTTCTAGCAAGAATACAGTGTCAGGGAAGCGGCGGCGTACACGTGCAACAACATAGCGCCAAACATCAGCTGGAACCATATAACCAGCATCACAGCGGAAGCCATCAACACCCTGTGAGCACCAAAACTCAAATACTCCGGCAATGAATTGTTTTAGTTCTGGCTTGCTATAGTCTAGCTCAACCAAATCCTCCCACACGACTCCCCATGCTCCAGGCGAATGAAATTTTCCATCGCTTTCGCGCTTGAACCATTCAGGATGATGTGTCTGTAAGGTAGAAGCCCAGCCAGTGTGGTTTGCAGGTAAATCTAGAAATATTCTTGCACCGTAGGAGTGGACAGCATTTACCAGCTCTCTAAATTGATCTAACGGAGTAGCACCAGTGTCAAATTCTGCTAGAGCTGGGTCAACGGCAAGAAAATCTGTGCCAGCAAAAGGAGACCCGTAACGCCCCATTTTTGCATAGGTTGTAGGTGTTGGATGAATAGGCAATAATTGAATGATACGGAAGCGTTCTGTTCCTAATATGGTATCAAGCTTTTTGATTAAATTTCTAAATGTACCAGAAGGAGGTATGATTGTCCAACCATTGCGATCATGCTCATTTAATGCATCAGATTGAGGCAAAGGATTATCTGCTTTTGATATAAAAGCTGGATGGAATTGACGTGGGAATGCAGTGTATACAGAGGTATGTGCAGCAGTCCATGCTGGTGCTGTTTTGATTATTACATCATCACCCTCTGGCCATTCTGGTTTCTTTGAGTTGGCAGGGAAGTAGCATGCTTTTGCACGGAATGTACCAATATCAGCTAATGGAATTGTAATTGCAAACTCGCCAGGAGTCACCTCACTCATTGGGATGTCATTCCAATGGTGTGCAAGCATAGGTCTTCCCTGATCTGTTGCTGCAATTACTTCTTTTCTATAAGCTTTTGCTCCTCCTAATGAGGTGCGAAGTACAGCACGCCCTAAATGACGATTGTGAACAATAAGTTTAAAAGTGATTGTATCTCCGCAATGGGTAAGAATGCATGTGCCAGGAGCTGGAATTTGTTTCATATAAAATACTTTTCAAATAAAGAGTAACATATTAATTTTTTTAAAGAATATTCTAGTAAAAAGTAAATGAATTTTCAATTCATTTATGTATGTAGGTTATTCTAGATTTTTCTTTTAACAATTGTTGCTACAAGAAATTGCCTCGCTCCTTAATCCGATATAAGCATTATGCAGTACAATTAAGCCGTTTTTGTACAATGGATTATAAAAAATCGATATGCTTTTTAACTCAATTCAGCATTAAAAACTTGAAATTCAGGTGTATATAAATTTTGTATTTCTATGTTTTAAATGTGAAAATGTTTTCTAGCTTGAAACTTTTTGCATCTGCAAATCATTAGAAATTGTTTAATTTTTGTTCAAATTCAGATTTCCGAGAACCATTGTATAATCGTAATTCGCGCTCAATTAAATTATGCTGTAGCTGGATAATAAATTTATCTTGAGGTCTTTCAATTGTATATTTGTTAATTTGCTCAAGCTGTAATGAGATTAGCATCTCTTTTGTTTCAGTTGATGTCTCTGGATTGTAGTAGAGCATTTCAAGTAAATGAATCAAACGAACAGAATAGAATAGGCTTTTGGACCCGTGTTTTGTTTCATTTGCTTCGATAGCTTTTTTTTGGAAGTTAATTACTGCATTTATTACCTCAGGATCATTTGGCCAAAGCCATAGCATTCTCTCAGATAAATCATAAAAATCATTTGATGTTTTTGCTCTTGCACGAGATTGCATAGAGTTGCGTTTCGATATTTGATTATGGAGGTTGACTCCCTTTCGGCGTCTCTTTTCTCCAAATCCAATAGGATAATGCTGCCCCTCCTGAAATTTCAATAATGCAATCCCATATTCGCGATTGTCTGGATATTGATTTGCCAAATCAAAAAGGATTTGTTGAGGGTTTGGCTTTTTGCCATCAATTTGATATTGTTCAGTCAATTTTGGGTCGCCAATAAGTAATTGAGCATATTGAAAAAGATATTCTGGATTGTTTTTATTCTTTTTTAAGAGCTCTTGAATTATTTCGAATGCTTGATTTCGTTCTTTGCTATTAGGGTCCTCTGATAGCGATAATAAGGCATTAACAACCTCACATAATTCTGATTCAGTGGTTGAATTAGAATAATCGTTGACCACCTGTCTCCATAGCTCTTGAGCATCATGCATTTTGTTTTGCATAGCATATGCTTCAGCTAATTGGTTAATGAGATGCGGGGATTTTTTATCAACTAGTAGTAGCTCTTCATATGCTTTTTCTGCTAATTCATATTTACCCACACGAATTGCGGTTTTTGCTAAAATTAAGTTAGCATCATAAAGCTTTTCTGGAGAAAGATTTTCTTGGTTGACGATTATTTGGTAATAAGGAATAAGTGTAGATAAGAGCTCCGTGTTCTTTTCTCTAGGAGGAAGTTTAGATATATGTTCAAATATGTGGGAAAGAGTTGTGTCTGCAACACTAACACTTTTCTCTGCTCGCTCTAGAGCCTTTGCAGTATGATAATAGCCAATAACGCAGCTGCTAATTAGGGCAATAAAAATTGTGGTTAGGAATGTGCTTAATAGTGCTATTGCAGGCTTGCGTTTGTACCAAAGCTTGAGCTTTTTGATTATATTGCTAGGATGAGCCTTAACTGGCTCATGATTTAGAAAGCGCTGTAAATCGTCGGCAAACTCATTCATGGAGGCATAGCGATCTTTTGGATTAAAGCTAATGCTTTTATTAATTATTGCAGATAAATCAGGTGAGTCGCAAACAATAGGTGGAATTTGGTGGGAGGAAATTTTATTTATTAGCTCCTTTTGAGACCTTGCTTCAATTACGGGCTCTTTTTTTATGAGCTCATATAAGGTTATACCAAGTGCATATTGATCATTTACAAAGCTATTTGTTCCTTTTGTCAAACGTTCCGGAGACATATATCTAATTGTTCCGCTGCGATCCTCCGAGCTTGTTGTAGGCAAATCTGTAGATGCCGTTTCTTGGTTTTCGAGAAGATACGCAAGCCCAAAATCACCAATGTGTAGATTGTCGTTTGAATCAATTAGAATATTTGTGGGTTTGATGTCCCTATGCATTATTCCACAGCTGTGTGCATAAGCAAGAGCTCGTGCAAGAGTGACGCCAATCTCAGCAATTTTTTTCAGGTTAGAGAAGCAGCGTTTATTAAGAGGTTTGCCATCTATTAATTCCATTACATAATAGCAGCAATGAATGCTGGAACCAGCATATAGAACCTTGACGATATTGGGGTGGTGTAGCTTTGCAATGATTTGGGATTCTGTTTCAAAGCTTTTTCTATGGGTCGCATTTGTGATTAGTCTAGGGGATAAAATTTTAATAGCAACCTTGCGGTTGAGGGATGTCTGTATGCCCTCATAGACTGTGCCCATACCACCAGAACCAATTTTTTTTGTTATTACAAAATCTGTTGTTGGTAGCTCAGGAATGGTGTCTTCTAGTGTAGAGATTTTTCTCGCAGAATCGGATGCAACATCATTTAGGTCAACAACAAGTGGAAGTAGCTCTTGAAGTTGTTTTTTGTATTGTTCTGGGGCTTTTTCAATAAATTCTTTAACGCCAAGAGAAGCCTTGCTTTGAGATTGTTCTAAAAAGCTTTCGACAAGCTCCTCTAAAGTTTTTTCATTTATCTCTTTTTCATCATTTGAATTCATAATAAATTTGTACTCTTAAGGCGGTTAAGTTTTTTTGATTTCTAGCTTGTTTTGTGAAATGAGGAAGGAAAAGTGTGTGCTCGATCTAATTTTTATATTAGTGTTTATTGCTGTCTAAATTCTGTAATTTCATTAAGGGATTGTTGTAGCTTTTGGAGTGCTCTAACATATCGGATGCTTGCGGCTTTAGGGGTGATATGCAGAACCTCAGCACATTCTGTGTTTGACATTTCATCAAAATGGCGTAGCTCTAAAATCTGTTTGTCATTGTCTGGCAATGTTAAAAGAGCTTTTTTTACGGCAGCATAGCGATCTAGCTTAGAAATGTGCGTTAATGGTCCTGTTATAGAGGCAGCAAATTTATCAAATGGAGCGGTATAGGTGCTATTCTCATCAGTAGCCTCATTCATAGGGTGAATTTCAATCTCCTTAAAGGCGTCGCGCTTTTGTGAGAGTAGATGAGTCCGTTCAATATCCTTTATTGTTTGAAAGAGTAGAATGCGTAATTTAAAATAAATAGGGATATCTGGATTAGATTCAAAAAAATCTTCCTTTGAGCATGCACCAGCCAAGGTTTCTTGTACAATGTCTTCTGGAGAAAATCTTTTTAGAAGAATTGGTTTGAGATTTCGTTCTGCAAGAGATAATAAGTGTTGACGATATTGCTCTAATTCTTCTTTGTATTCTTTTTTGTTCATTATAATGCTACCATTTTCTTTTTTTGTCCATTTTATCATTTCTTTGTGACATAGGCAAGTATCTCAAAAGTGAGATTTTATTAAAATAATAAGAGAAATTTTCAAGAGTGGGAATTTTAGTTAAAAGGTCTTGGCGTAAATGAATCGCCAAGACCTTAATCCCTAATGTTCCCCAAATTGTTTATTACTCTTCTACTGGAGCTTTTGGTGGAGTAGGACACTCTTTGTCGCCGCAATCAAACTTGCGCTTGCCTTTGTCTCCACGTCTGTTTTTGCGCTGCTTTTTAAAATCTTCAGGCTTCTTGTCTTTGAATTTTTCTTTGCATTCATCGCAGAAGATAGGACCCTTCCTTTCTCTATCCTTCTTTTCAAAATCAGTTTTGCCTTCAGCCTTTTTCTTTTTCAATTCTTCCATACGAGCCTTGCGCTTAGCCATGCGCTCCTCGCGATTCTTTTTGCGAAGCTCAAAGCATTTCTCGCATTTCTTGAATTTAGGCTTATCACACTTTTTCTCAATAGCAGGTGCATCTTGCTCTGGATGTGTTGCTGCTGCCTCATCATCTGCATATGCTTGAGATGCAATTACAGCTCCAATTAATAGTGAAAAAAATATTTTTTTCATAAATTTCTCCTTGTTTTGTTTCTTAATGAAGAGATTATATTGTGTCTCTCTATTACTTAAGAACGGGAAATTGCATCTAAAATCTACAAAAATAATTTTTTTGTAATTAAGAACCCTATATTATTTAGAATGCTAAAATAATATTCTTGATTTTGTTAATTTCAAATGATAAAATTTTTGAGGATAAGTGAGTAAGATAAGGCACATATGAAGAAATTGGTGTTTAATAACGACATAATATACATATTAAAAACATTCTTTTTTATTCTTTTTTATATTCTTTTTTCAATGTTATTGATTACTGTGGTTTTAATTGATGTAACAACGAATAAGAATGTAATAGAGGGTGGATTAACAGAAAAAATACAAATACTTCTAATTGTAGGTAGTGGTTTTTTATATGCTATCCAAGCTATAAAAGGGAAAGATTTTAAAAGGTGTAATTCTTTAGTTGCGGTATTGTTTTCTTTATTTTTCGTGCGAGAATTAGATGCTTTTTTTGATAATATATTTTTCCATGGTGCTTGGTTTTATGTAGTCTTAGAAATACTCCTTTTAACATTTCTATATTTTTATGGAAATTTTAAGGGAGTTTTAAGAGAGTTTGTCAAGTATACACAAACACCTAGATTTGTTTTGCTTGTATCTGGGCTAATCTCGCTAATTTTCTTATGCAGATTGATAGGCTACAAAGAACTATGGAAGGAATTGTTTTTAAATATACCAATAGATGGCATTTCTGAATATGAAAAGCATTATCGTCCATTTAAGAATGTTGCCGAGGAGGCTTCTGAAATAATTGCCTATCTAATATTATTTTTCTCTGCGATAAACCCATTTTCAAATGAAAAATGAAAAATGAATAATGAATAATGAATAATGAAGAGTGAAGAGTGAAGAGTGAA
>JAFUOX010000007.1 GCA_017481725.1 Kiritimatiellia bacterium
AATTGTTTTTTTTAAGGGGATTAATGATTCAAAGTACAGGAAAAGTTTCTTGTAAAGGAACCACAATCTTGTTTGTCTAAATTTGTCATTTGGGACTTATTTTTTTTTACGTTTACAACGGTCATAATTCTATAAAAACCCACTATTTTTTTTCAACTCTTAAATCGTGCATTTAATTTTACAGAAAACAGAGGAGCGTAGTTCATTTGAATTAGCAAGAATTTCACCTTCGCCAGAAATGGTATTTGCCTTTATATAGATTGAGCCTGGTGCACCACAATAGTCACTATTCTCCTTCTGAGATTGAGTTGTAATCAAACCCTCAAGAATTGCATCTCCACCAACAACAAGGTGAACAGCTCCACCACCAGCATTTTCAGAGCCACTTCCTAGGTTAATTGGCTCATACAAGTCACCATAAACCTTGTCTCCTTTTGATGAACCACCTGCATGAACACCTAGTCCCGCATTAGGATAGCTTTGTTTTCTAGCAAAGCCCTTCAATCGAACATCGATTTTTGCAGTAGCTGCTAAAGTAAAATCACCTCCAACATCTACAGCCAAACGATAAACCTCTTCAGCATTGTTTGCAGAATGTGTCCAAACACCATTTAATACTTCAACATCTCCAAGCACCTTAACCTGTGGGAGAGTGTCATCAAAGGTTGTCTGAAATTCAATAGTACCTGTATAGCCTTCCTGTTGTGACCAGCTTGCAAGCACAGCATCAACATCCCAAACACAATCCTGATTTGAGAAATTGTGATCAAACAGAATTGCATCACCATCTAGAGGAACACGCCCCTTAGACCAATTATTTGGATCTGAGGCAAGACCTTTTGTTGATGCTACCCATGTATTGCTACCCTCTGGAGCCTTTGCGTTGATAACTGTCATTTCCACAGAGGATTGAGAAGCATCAACATCATATGGACCATCTGCTAATGTAACATTTACCGTCGTGTCTGAATTTACTGCAAAATCAAGCATTGGCTTAACCTCCACATCAACATAGGTTGAACCAGCTGGGATTATTACAGTAGAAGGAAGACTCTCGTAGGATTGACCAGCAATAGCTGTACCAGAGCAAGCAATATTTACTATTAGATCAAATGCTGTATCTTCACGCGAAATACGAAATACACCTGGAACCAACCCAAATTCCTCCGAATCAGAAAGTTTTTCAATTGATATATTACCATTATAGAAGATAGGTCCCTTAACTAAGGTCTCTGTTCCTATAGAATTCTTTCCGTATGAGCAAAGCATGTATGTTTTGTTTACTACTAGGTTTTGTGGAATTTCTGTAACCAAGCCAGCACCTTCAACCTGTGCAACAATATTTGTTATTGCTTGTTCTTCTGAAATATATACAAATCCAACATCGCCTGAATTTTCTATAACATTAACTGATGCAGTAAATGAACCATCCGCATTCGTTACTATAGATGGAACACTTAATTTTAATGCACTTTCATCAGTCGGTATTGCTTCTCCATATACAAAGAACTCATGATCTGCCATTGTTGCATATTCGAGAGCTGTTTGCTCTGGGGAAGCAACTCCATTACGAACACGAAATTCACGAACAGCACAATTCTGTGCAGAAATTTCAGCTTCTTTACCACTAGCTAGTATTACATAATTATCCTTCTTTGTTGCAGGAGAGCTAGAACCATTGATGTAAACCTTTACACCTGTTCCATCAGAAACAACATTAAAATAATTCCAATTTTGGCTAACATCATTAAAATACAAGGTAGAGGTATTATCTAAAACAAGATTTGCTTTAGTTGTGCTTTGACTCATTTCAATATACCAGCCATTTCTATCATTCCAAGCAACGCCATTCTTTTTATAGAAGAAAGTAGCATAGCCATTGCTCTGAAGTGGTAATTTAAACCAGCCAGACACACTGAATTTAGATAAATCATCTAGATATACATCATAGTCAGGAACTTTTATTTTATTTGTTGTATAAAGAGCACCCATTCCAGCGACAGAATCCTCTCCATCATAAACAGAAACTTCTCCTGTAATTGCTCCAACAAGACCATTTTCTGTTGCATCTAAAATTTCAGTCGCACCTACATCTGCAGGAGAAAAATGCCAAACACCTGCATAGCTAGTCCATACATTTGCTGGATTATTTTCATAATTGTCAATTCCTGAATAGAAAACCTCCAGCTCTGTTGTTGCAGAAAAGCTTGGAACCTTTACCCAAACAAGTGTTTCTCCATTTGGATTGAATATATCTAAATCAAAAGACAATTCCTTGCCTTTTTCGTCAAGAATGAAAATATCTGTTCCATTACTTGAAGTTAACATATTAGAAACTTCTTTTGGTAAACGCAATAGCACTGGGAAATCTTTATACTCGTTTTCGCCAATCATCTCTTTAATAGCAGCCGAAGGAGTATAAACCCTCTTTAAAGAATAAAATGCAGATATAAGCTTATCTTTATTATTAAGAATCAACTCACACGGAGCTGGAAGCTCAAAATTTCCTTCATTTATGCTGATAAATAAGCTAATATCCTCTCTTATATTTGTGTCTAGTAAAGGCACAACTGGTATATCAACACTTGTTGAACCAGCAGGGATTGTAACAGAAGCTAGTGGTGCAGCCCATGTTACACCCTCTGCTGCTGATGCCTCAGTAGATGTTATTGCATAGCTAAATGTAATAGGATATGGATCAGCATTTACACGAGAAACTGTTATACTTCCTGGTTCTAGCCCGATTTCATCTGGATTTACTGGATTACTAAATTTTAGATCACCTGTATAAATAATACCTAAAGGCTTTTCTAAATCAAAAATATCAGCATCTACATATAAAGAAATAGCATAGGTTTTATCGGAAGGTAGCTCAGCAAGAGCACCAGAAAATGAATTTCCTTCCTCTACACCTGCTTGAATAATATTTGTTACTGATGTGCTTCCATCATTTGCAATAACATAAATGTCTGCTCCTATTCCATTAAGAGAACCTGAAACCGTATAAGCTCCATTGCTATTATGAAGCATAGAAACGTTTTCAATGATAATAGGATTCAAACCAGATTCTTCTATTGAAAACAAAGAAGAATATCCATAAGTTGTATTCCATTCTGAATCTGAAGCATAAGCCTCTGATAAGCCTGTTGTATCAATATTTTCTGAATAAATTACGATATATGGGTCTTCCAGCCCATTACAATCAACTGTAAACACTAAATTTTGTGGTTCTCCAGTACCTATTACTTCTTGAGCAGCTGTTGCTACCGACCAATTTGCTTTTGGAGCATATCCGATATTTCCTGAAGATGCTAACGCATACACCTGAGCATTAACACCTTCAGGCAATGTAACTGAAGCATAAACCTCAAACGCATTTTTCTGCTTAGTTACACCCACTTCAGTAATAGCAACATATTCCTCACCTGTAGAATGACGTGCAGGAATACCAGCCATATCAATAATCCAATCGCCGCCATCCTTCTTCATTTGGATAGCACTCTTTGCACTTCCACATGGTGCTTTTCCGCCACTCCAATCCCATACATATCCACGGAAATTATACCAACCAGCCTTTTCTACAACAAAATCTCCCGTTGCAGGATCAAAACCATAACCAGATTGGTTGCCATGTGTATAAATGACGTTATCTTCCATCACAACAGCACCGCCATCATCATAGCGTCCCCAAAATGTATATGTGCCTGGCTCAAGATAAATTTCTGCTTCATAACCAAAGGAGGTACTATCACCCCATTTCCATGTCTTACCAGAAACTGGATTTAAGATATTCCCAGTACCATTGATACTAGCCATAAGTGTTGTTTCTGTAACATCAAGCATTGAAGCATCTGTAATAGCTGCTGCTGTCATAGTTAAATCTGCCTCTTTATTACTATTACAGCCATATTTAAATTGCTGAAAGCCTGTTCTATATACAACAGCACTAACTTCTGATATAAAAAATAGCATTAAGCACAATGCCATCACCATTTTATTACTTATTTTCATATGTATATTTCCCTTATAAAATGAAATAATTAAATTTCCAAATTGGTAATGGATATTTTATACCTACAGAAGCAATCCGTCAATAAATATCAGTATTTTGGCACTGCTTTACAAATATTTGTCACAAAAACACAAATTAAACTAAGTTTTGCACTTAGATACAATATTTAGTTCATAGATAAGTAGGATAGCCCACGTGCGTGTGCAGCGGCACAAACACAGATTACGAGAGAACAACACATGCTAGCACGCATGCGTAGAAGTGCAAAATAGGGACGTAAATAGCATTTTTAAACAAAATGATTAAAAATTATCGTCCCTATTGTTTTCAAAGCCCCCAAAATAAAGGGGAACCACACAATTCAAGCAATACACCAAGGCTTTAGGTAATTGTTACACCCCAGTGGTTTATGCTATTACTACGTTGTATTCTAAGTATGAGATTATTTTGCAGGCACTAACTCTTTAAGCTTAGCAGAAAAAACTTCAGCCAAAAGCTTACGACCTTTTTCATTTGGATGAATACCATCACCATAGAAAATTGTCGTTGCATTATCCTTAAATAAAGTATAAGTATCAACAACTGTTAAGCCACGCTCCTCTGCAACTGCACGCTGAATAGGATTAATTATAGTGCGAATTCGCTCATCGCTAATTGTCCAACCAGATGACCTTGCATGAGGAGACAATGCCACAATTACAACTGGTTTTGTCTCCATAGACAAATACTTGTCCACTAGAGCAGCGTAATCACGCTTAAAAAGTTCCTCTTTACCAACAATATTCTTTGTTTTACTATCATTAGTTCCTATCAAAAGAATAACTGCATTTGCTTTTGACTTAAGAGAATTCTCATAAACAAGTGTCTTTACATAGCCTAGCTCTCCTTTACCAGTACACTCTGTTCCATCAACAAGAGCCGTGCGAGAATTTACTCCAAAATTCAACACCTTCCAGCCATCGCCTAGAGCAGCTTGTAAATCTTTAGGATAGCCACCTGCTGTTATGCTATCTCCGATGCATGCAACAATCAATGGCTCCTTTACAGCCTCTGTTGCTAGTGCAGCCATTACTGCAAACACAAAACAAATTGTTAAGCATAGTATTTTCTTCATAATAGATTTCCCTCCCTTTAAGTATTTAATTTTATTTTAAACAAAGCCTTGCTTATTATTTATAAGAATTACGTGCTTTCAAATACACAGCACCTATACGAATCCGCTCAAGCATCATCACAGTAAAAAGAATAGGATGCCGAATAACCTTGAGCCACTTCCCTTTTTCTAAAAACACCCAGACAAAGCGATACCATAACCCCAGCTGTTTTCGAGTGATTTTATCATTACCCCATTTTTTTTGATAGTCAGAAATCTTACTTGCGTAATATGCTTTCTTTTCAAGCAGCTTCTTTGTTGAAAGCAATTTTTCGTTATGAATTAGCAATCCATTTGAGAGTGCTACATTTTTTGTTACAGCAAGTACACGTCTATCAATATCCCAGTCCTCCGTACCTGTAAGAGCCTCATCATATCCACCTATTTGCATAAACAGTTTGCGCTTAAATAGGCGTAGTCCGTCAATACACGTAGCATCATAAAAGCTACGCTCAAAATTGCGGGCCTTAGCTTTAAGCCCTTTTCCCACACGATACTCGCGAATATACATAGCATCTGGAGGATTTTGAGAGTTACACCGTTGCAATAGCTCTTCTAGTGTTTCCTTTTGCAAAATCATATCTGCATCAAGAAAAAGCAAATATTGTCCTATTGCCTGACTAGCTCCATAATTGCGCTGGGTAGAACGTTCTGGTCCAATTGAATAAAATTGCACACCTAGTGATGCTGCAAGCTCTAAAGTTGAATCTGTAGAAAAATTATCAACGACAATAACCTCGCAAATGCCTTTTTCTAATGCCTCAGCAAATGGGGCACAACAATTGGCAATATTATCCTGCTCATTCTTCGTTGGAATAATAACACTTAGAGTGGGGTGCATTTTGGTATACCGAAAGCAAAATTATTCTTCTAGCTTTTCCAATTTAATATTCCAAAAATCAGCCATCTTAATTGGGATTTCTGTATTATCAATATTTCCAGCAAACTTATCAGCACCAGGCCCAAAAGCATATAAAGGCACATCTGCAGAGGTATGGCTTCCTGTGGTATATGTGACAATTAAATCAGTTTCATTGCGAGTAACATTTGTGATACCGCCGGTTTCATGATCTGCTGTAACCACAACAAGTGTATCCCCATTCTTTGCAGCATATTCAACTGCGGCCTTAATTGCGTAATCGATATGAATTGTACCAAGAACTGTTTTAGAAGCATCATTACTATGACCTCCCTTATCAGGATAGCAGCATTCTACCATCATAAAGAAGCCATCTGGATCCTTCTCGACACGCTCTATTGATGCCATCATAAACTCAGCTACTGAGGTTTCCTTATTTAGAAAATCATTATCCAAGTTAGCAATTACCTTCTTATCTACAGGAGCAGCCTTAATTGCATCTATCCCATCTACAATCACATGAGAATCTTTAACTTTAGCAACCTTCTCAGCATTATCTGTGCTTCGAAGCCATTGATAAGTGGCTTTATTTCCAATAACAACCTCAAAACCACAAGAAAGCTGATCCATTATAATTCCAGCAAAATCGTGTCGAGATGGATTATGTGCATAAAAGGCAGCTGGTGTTGCTCCTACAGAAGAATCTGAGGTAACAATAGCAATAGCCTTACCCTGCTCTTGTGCAAATGAAGCTATTGATTTTAAAGGGATGAAAGGAGCATTCTTTTGTGAGCAACCACCAATATTTCCATTATTAACCTTATTGCCGGTTGACATAGCTGTTCCAGATGCAGCTGAATCTGTAACCGTATTATTGCGAGACCTAGTTTTTACCAAAGAACTTACAGGCAACTGCTGCATATACAATTTATTTGTTTCACCAAAGCAATAAACAGAAGCAGCATCATAAGCACCACAGCCCATTCCATCTCCAATAATAAAAATTATATTTTTGGGAATAGCTGCATTAGATTTATTCGTAGGAATCTCATCAGAGGAATACTTTAGACCCTCGTACTTATCTAGTGCTACCTTTTTTTCAACACTTGCACCAAATGCAAAAACGCAAAGAGAAGAAAGAAGTAATGTTGATGCTATTTTTTTCATTTATTTTCCATACTGGATGATGGCATTATTGTTTAAAATGGTATACTTAACAAGCAAGCCATCACCAAATTATTTATTTTGTTAAGCCCTAAATTCGACAAAAAATGTCGAATTTAGGATGATAATTTATTAAAAAATATTATTCAGCTTTAGAAAAATCACCTTTTCCAACACCGCAAACTGGGCAAACCCAATCCTCTGGGATATCCTCAAACTTTGTACCTGCTGCGATACCACTATCTGGATCACCTACCTCTGGGTCATAAATATAACCACAAATGTTGCAAACATATTTATCCATAACTTTTCTCCTTATATTTTCAAATACCCAACTATACTAGTTGTTTTGTTTTCTAGCAAATATTTTACCAAAAAAATTCTGGGTAAATCAATCATTTTACTAGCCTGCAATAGCAAGGAAAATTGCATAACTAAATGAGAAACGCATTTAGGATGATCTACGCTTATATCAAATTGGATTTTCTGGCCATTTATGCTTTGGATAGCGACCACGCAAATCCTTACGTACAAGTGGATACCCATTCTTCCAAAAACTTTGCAAATCTTGTGTTTGCTGCACAGGACGCATAGCTGGAGAAAGAAGCTTCATCAATATTGGCTCTCCACATATCTTTGGTGTTTCAAGCATACCAAACACCTCCTGCAATCGAACAGCAAGGCAAGGGATCTCCTCACTATAATCAATACGAATACGAGAACCACTCGGCACGCGGATATGTGATGGTGCCATGCGGTCAAGCTCGAGGATATTCGCTCCAAGCATTCCTTGAAATACAACACATAAATCTACGTCCTTTAATGCCGAAAGCTTTCGTACACCAAAAAGATATGGGCCAAGCCAAGCCTCTAGTGTTGCTAGCAAACTTTCATCACTAACATCTGGAAAGCCCTCAATGCCCTTTCTATGCAAAAATGCAATACGCTCACGCAGCTGCATTGCCGCAGTTGTCCAATCAAGAGCATGCAGACCCGTGCTGCGAATACCCTCACAAATACCATGACAAATTTGCTCCTCATCTGGATTTGCAATTGGACGCTCCTTTATCGTAATTGCACCAAGCATCACTCGCTCCTGTGCAATTACTCGCTCCTCGCGGGAGCTCCATTCTACACAAGCCTCCTCGCGGAATTGATTTGAAAAATATTTTTCTATTTCTGCTATTGTTAGCGGCTCAGCAAGCTGCACTGCCCCATCCGCACTTTTATCATCTACCTCAATCGCAACAATCCAATCGCTTGAAATACTTGAAGCACCAACCAGCCTTACACCACGCCCTGAAGCAAGCAAATAGCGATTCCGTTCCTCAGCATGCTTACGCCTACGAGCAATTCTATCCGGATAAGCAAATGCCATTATAAGACCCAAAGACATTGTCTCTGTGGCAGGGTCTAAATCACGCCCTAATTCTATTGCACGACGCTGCCACATTGCAGCCAACTCATGCACTGCCTTTTTACGAGGATTGCTTGCACCCATGCTTTCTAGCTCGAGCAATAGCTCCGACATTGTTGAGGCAGAGCGCACATTAACTCCCTCGCTCAATGCTGCACACGCCATACATGCTTCTGCAAGAGCGGCTTCAGTGCCAATAACTGCTGTACTTAGCATTGCATGAGCTAACCGTGGATGCGTGCCAAATTGAAGCAACTTTCTACCTTGAGGAGTAATTGCTCCATTTGGTGTCAATGCCTCAAGCCTTTGCAATAGCTCAATTCCTTGCTGCCATGCTGTTTCTGGTGGCAGGGTCAACCATGGCAAAGAGCATCTTTCTGCGCTTCCAAAATCTGCACACATTAGCACAAGTGTTGAAAGCTCACTGCTACACAATTCTGGCACAGCTGTGCGAGGCATCAACGCATCCTCGCGGGCAACCCACAAGCGATAGCACACACCCTCACAAAGTCGGCCTGCTCTACCTCGACGCTGATCTGCTCTATCCATAGAAATACGCACAGTTTCAAGGCGCATCATTCCTGTTGCATTTGAATAACGTGGCACACGTGCTTTACCGGTATCCACAACTGTTGTAATTCCTTGAATCGTTAAAGAAGATTCAGCAATGCTAGTGGCAAGAACTATCTTTCTCTGTCCTGCCATTGCTGGTGCAATAGCTCGCTCCTGCTCTTGAAGCGAGAGAGCTGCATAAAGAGGAGCAAGCTCTATTGAGCGCTCCTTACAAAATTCTGAAAGCAGCTCAGCCGTTGCCTTAATTTCTCCCTCACCTGGAAGAAATGCAAGAATAGACCCTTCCTGCTCTACAGCAGCTGTTCGTATTCCCTTTGCAGCTGCTTCAGATAACCGTAGCTCACGTGACATTGGTAAATACTTTGTGTCTACTGGGAACAAGGTGCCATTTGCTTCAAGACAAGGAGTACCATCACCAAGGTGCTTTGCTATTGGAGCTGCATCAAGTGTTGCCGACATAATTATAATTCGCAAATCTGGGCGAATGCTTCGCTGCACCTCCAAAGCAAGGGCTAGACCAAAATCTGCATGAATGCTTCGCTCATGAAATTCATCAAAAATTATTGCCCCAACATTCGCTAGCTCTGGATCATCAATAAGCATTCGAGAGAGCACACCCTCGGTTAGCACCATAACGCGAGTTTGCTTTGAGGCGCGTCGCTCCATGCGGAGCTGATACCCCACCGTGCCACCAACCTCTTCACCAATGGTTGATGCCATACGGCGGGCCGCAAGTCTTGCTGCCATACGGCGTGGCTCTAATAAAAGAATTTGCTTATTAGATAAATATTGCTCTGATAATAATGCAAGCGGAACAACAGTTGTTTTACCAGAGCCCGGTGGAGCTGTAATTATTATTCCACCTGATGGTGTCGTATTTAACGCCTTAGATAGCTCTGGAAGTAGCTCACATATTGGAAGCTGTGGCAAGGAGAACATTTTTATTGCTCTCCTATGTCGGCACCAGATTTTTTCATATTGCCATAATTACAATATTTGCAAATTGGGCAATCCTCACAATGTGGATTTATTGGGCGGCAACGGCGCTGCCCAAAGGAAACAAAGCAAGCATTCCAGCTTCGCCAATATTTTATAGGGAGAATTTCGCGTAGCTTAAATTCTGTTTCCTGAGGAGTTGACGTTGCCACAAGCCCAAGCCTATTATTGATGCGATGCACGTGGACATCAACGCAAATTGCTGGCTTCTTAAAAGCAACTGCCACAACCAAATTTGCTGTTTTGCGGCCTACGCCAGGAAGCTCGCAAAGCTCCTCAATTGTTTCTGGAATTTCTCCACCAAATCGTTCATCCAAAACTCGAGGGAGCTGCTTAAGTGCCTTTGCTTTTTGATGAAAAAAACCGACTGGGAAAATCATTTGCTCCACCTCCTCAAGGCTATACAAATCAAAATCCGTTGGCTTTTTTACTTTTGGGAAGAGCTTATCTTTAATCACCTTTGAGGTAGTTTCATCCTTTGTGCGTGCACTAAGAATTGTGGCTACAAGAATTTGAAATGGACTACATCCCTGTGCTGCCATTAGATCAATTACAGGTGCAGGGTTTGAGGTAAAGTCCTCAAGCAGAATTTTATGTACAGAAGGAATATCGCTTAATTTCATAGGTGAGCAATATTACTATTCGCGAGCCTTACGAAGTTCATTCTCTCGGGCAATGGCTATTGTTGCTTCAAAATTCTCAAGAGCCTCTTCCGTAACACCAACAATATATTTATTATCGGTAGTTAATCTAAACTCTTTAAAGCCAATTATCCCCTTTATAGAAACACGAGCATTTGCTTCTGAGGATACAACATCTCTTGAGACAAGCATATACGGAGGTGGCACTACTCCTTCATCAACAAAGGCTTGAAAAACACGCTCCATTTCCTCGCGACCAATTGTTACACGGTCAGTATAATAGCTACCCCAATCTGGATTAGCTGTATCTGTTGAGGTTTCCTTCCAAAACTTTGGACTTTTGCCTGTCTTAAAATCAACATGACATACACCAAAAAATGAAAGTCTGCATGGTAGCAAAATTTCTCTATCATTCTCGGCTGGAGTATAAAGAATTTCTAGCCAATCGAGCTCTGAAATATCTACTTCAAAAGAGCTATGGCGGAGTTTTCCATCGCCCTGCATAGCAGTTATACAACCACTATTACAGAGAGCAAATGTAATCACAAAAAGTAACAATAAAAATCTTTTCATTCTATTTAGAAATTAGCTGAGCTTGACACTGCCATGACTGCTTGAATAATTGAGATAGCAATTACTGCAATAATAATAGCAACGACAAAAATCATAATTGGCTCAAGAGCAGAGGTAAAGCGGGTAACATTTCTATCTAGTTCTGCCTCAAAGCGCTTTGCCACATGCCCCAAGGCAGATGGCATATCACCCGTGCGCTCACCAATTGCAATCATATCTATCGCCACTTGTGGAAAAATATTTCCTTCTGCGAGTGGTCCAGAAATAGATGTACCATCAGTCACTCTATCGCGAGCACGCAAAAGCTGCTCAGAAATAACACTATTGCCAACTGCTTGTGAGGTAATCTGCAATGCAGAAATTACTGGCACTCCATTTGCAAGAAGTGATTGCAATGTACGTGCAAAGTTTGCAAAAATTCCAGCAGCAACAATACCCTTTACTAAAGGCATTTTTAGTTTAAGGTAATCCCATTTTTTCTTGCCGTTAGGTGTTTTTATCCATTGAACTAAAGCAACTACACCAACTGCAAGTAGAATAAGAATTATAATACCATAATTTCTTGCAAAATCACTCATTCCCATAAGTGCCTTTGTCATTGGAGGCAAACCATCCGGACCCAGCTGATCGAAGATAGTCTTAAATTTTGGTAGCAAATAAGTAATCGCAAAAATTGTTACACCAACCGCCATAATAAGAACTATTGTTGGATAGAACATGGCTGTTTTGATTTTTGAGCGCATTGCTTGCTGACTCTCAAAATGTTCAACTAGGCGGTGTAATACATCTGTCATTGCACCAGAAGCCTCACCCGCACGAACCATATTTGTGTAAATACTTGAAAAAACCTTAGGATATTTTTCAAGTGCATCAGAAAAAGTATAACCCTCAATAATTGCATCTCGAAGTCCAGTAACAATATCTGTTACACCCTCTGACTCTCCCTCTCGAGCAGCCAAGCAATTAAGAGCATTGCCTAATGTCATTCCACTCTCTAGTAGGTCGCAAATTTCACTTGTGAAGTGAAGTGTTTCAACAGGCGACATATAATTTGGACGAGAAAGCTTAAATGCATTACTACCAGACTTTTTCTTAGGTGCGCTTTCTTTCTTATTATCTGATTTAGATGCTGAGGTTTTTCCGCCAGACTTTTGCATAACAGAAATAGGCACTAATCCCTTACGCTGGATAGTGGCAAGGGCAGAACGTCTATCTTGGGCTTCAATTTGCCCATTTTCTTTTCTACCATCTCTAGTTTTAGCTGTATATGCAAATACTGGCATTTTCAAAACCTCAAGTTATTTTTTATATATGCTCATTTTAACCTTTTTTGCATATATCTTCAAGAAAGAAGTGAAAAAGATGATATATTAACACATTTTGGAGAAAATCCGATGTAATCAATAGAAACAATCTCATTTTTTCAAAAAAATAAGTAAAAATTGTTTTTACTATATGTTATAATGCTAACAAGATATGTCTATCATGTCATTGTTTACAAAACCTATTAAGAAAAACTACGAAAGGTTCTTAAATGAAAAAAATTCCTAAAACACTTATTCTCTTGTTGGCTCTTGTGTCATTAAACGCATATGCATGGATGGAATCATGGGAACCGAAATTTGATTATAAATCAGCAAATTTTACTAAGCTCTCTGAGGAAAAAGTGCAAAAACTCATAAGTATGTATGCAAAAAACAGTTATGGCGCCAAAATATACGCAGAAGGTGCTGAAATTGATTTAAATAATGATTGCATTAAAGATTATGTTATCATTATTCCATGGATGGGATGTGGACTAGCATTCTATGGCACAGATACATTCTTTATTGTTTCCAGCTGTGATGGAGATAAGTCCATCAGTTCAATAGAAAGTTTTGGAGCAGACCTTTCTGACCTTATTAAAATCAATGGTAAAATATATTATAAACACTCCGATATGCTAGGTAATTTTGAAAATAGCATTCATAACCATTGGGTGTATCAGATATTTTCATTTGATAAATTTGGTTTTATGCAACGAGCTAATGGAGATATGGAAAAAATATTCCCAGCAGTCACTATTTATTACAAAAATCCGAGATTTAAGCAGATTGAACTAACTAAAGCAGATATTGAATCAATAATTGAGCAAACAATTCCGTACCTCCACATAATTGATTAAAGCTAAACATTGCACCATCCGGAGTAATTGCAAAAAAATGAGGTGCAGGAAAACTTCCACACCTCATTTTTTATTTTTTATGAGCAGAGCTCAGATTGATTAGAATCTACGTGTAACTGTGATACCTAGGCAGTTTGCATTACCGTCAGAATACCCACCATCATATACGCCATGATCAAAGTCAGCAGTTAAGCTTGTTGATGGAACAAACTCAAAGAAGTAACTCATATCAACTGTCCAGTCATTCTTTGTCCAGCCAGCACCAACAGCGAAGATGTGGCGATCATGAGCAGGAACTAGGTAGTCTGGGTGTGACTTGTTAAGTGGGGAGTCATCATATGTATAAGATGCACGTAGAACCCAAGCATCATTTAGCTGATAGCTACCACCAAATGCAAAGCGAACTGTATCCTTCCAATTCTTCTCTAGAGAAACCTCTGGAGCACCAACTGCTGCTAGAGAATCATACTCGATTGTTAGACCATCAAATACGCTCCATGCTGTATAGGTTACTGCAGCACCAAGTGTTAGGCGATCTGTTACATCATAAGTTGCAGCAATGATTACCTCGTCTGGTGTTGTTAGCTCTGCACTAGCTGTTGTATCCTTAAATACAGGAGCTGCAGCAAGCATTGGTGACTTATAATAAGAAACATCACCATCGATGTCATGCTTTACACGACTTGTATAAGAAGCACCTAGGTGCAAATCCTCTGTTGCATCCCAAGTAATACCGATGCTAGCACCAACGCCTGTGCTAATCTCGCTGCTCTCAAGATCCTGTGTAATATCAAGAGCTGGGCTTGTTAGACTTGGATTTAGCTTTGTTGCAGGAATCTTCTGCTTTAGTGCAACATCCATACACTGTAGGTTAAGTGCAGCACCAACAGAAACAGAGTCAGAAATCTTCCAGCTAATTGTTGGAGCTACTGTCATTGTCAAAATATCAACCTCAACATTGTTGTAGCGACCAAACCAATCATCGTCCATAGTTAGACCTAGACCAAACTTTGAGAAAATACCTAAGCCAATCTGGAAATCATCACTTACCTTGTGAGTAACATAAGCATGAGGAAGAGTAAACAAGCGATCGTCTGCTTCTTTTCTCATTGTCTTACCTGTGTATGGGTTTTTGCCCTCGATAGAAAAATGAGTTAATAGGAAAGAAGAACCTACAGAAACCTGTGTTCCCTCTAAATCAGAAATTGCTGCTGGGTTGAAGAACATAGCAGAAGGCTCACCGCCCTTTGTCATTAGACCTGCTGCATCAGCATTACCTGTTGCAGAAGACTCAAAAAGTGCATAACCAGCACCGAAAGCAGTTGTACCAAGTGCTAATACAGCTGCAGCTGTAACGATAGATTTAATTTGTTTTGTATTCATTGTTTTTATTTTATTGTTATTTTGTTAGAACATTTTAAACAAACTCAACGCCTACTAAGGTGCTGAACTGCTTTAAATACTAGCAAATCTGTTTCAAAAAAATAAAGAAAAAATTTGAATTTTCATTAAACACTTGTTTGAAATTCAAGATAAATTGTTAAAAACAAAACACTTATACCAATACGCCGCAAAGCATATAAAAAGTAGATTTATTGCAAAATTCACCTTATAACCGAAATTTGAAGCATTTGTAGCTATCTTTTCCTTAATTTAAATACAAAAAAAGGGATTAGAGGTTTCGCACATAGTAGCTATAATAGCATGTCTATTTAAACCATAAGCAATGAGTAAATAAATAATTTAAATAACCCAAAACAATTAGGTTAGCAACATAATCATTGAGAAAAAGGAATAATAATGATAAGATTTCTCTAATAACAAATAAATAATGGTGTACGACATTTTAATAAATTATTGGGAATGCTTGCATACTCTACAATGCTTGCTACATAAACAAAATGGAGAGAAATGAACCTGGTTTCTATCATAGTGCCAGTTTATAATGGCGAGCGTTTTTTACGCGATTTACTTAATAGCATTCTTGCACAAAGCCATTCTTCATGGGAGTGTATTTGTGTTAATGACTCATCAACAGATAATTCTCTTGCTATTCTAGAAGAATACACTGCCCGAGATTCCCGCTTCAAATGCTTCACAAAGCCTAATGGAGGAACTGGCGATTCTCGTAATTTTGGACTAGACGCAGCCACTGGTGATTTTATTATGTTTGCAGATCAGGATGATTTACTCCATCCCGATGCCATGAAGCTTGCCCTTGATGTACAATTAAAAACTGGGGCAGATGTTGTTCAATTTAATCGCTGTGCATTTGCTCAATCACCCAATTGGTCATTTATAAATGAAAAAGAGCTTTTCAAACGGGTAAAGCCTCTTTGTCCTCCACTACAGTCATACCTTACTACAGGTGCACTTGTCATTTATGTTTGGCAATATCTTTATAAAAAAGAAGTTTTAGAAAAAATTCGCTTCCCAAAATTGACTGGCGGAGAGGATAGTCCATTTATATTTGATGTAGCAAATCAGACAAGCAACTGGGTTCTACTACCGTTTACACTTTATGGCTTTAGAGAAAATTTATCCTCTGTGTCTCGCTCAATTCCATTATGGTACATAAATAATGGCTTCACGGCATGTAAGATAATCTATCAGCATGGTAAACAATACCAATGCGATGAAGAACTGCTAACAATGCGTACCACGCACGATGCATTTTATTTTGCACTTTCTATTGCCTTGCGTCATGGTCGAGGCAGAAAGGGAATGGAAAATCTTGTAGTAGTATCTGAGGAATTAGTCAATGCTCTAAAGATTGGGTTTGTTTCCTTAAAGCATTTGTGTTTATGGCAACGTGTGTTTACAAAGATGCTAATTAAAAAGCACTATTTCTTTCCACGCATAGCTGCATACACATTAGGCTATCTTGTTGCATTTATTCGTGCAATAAGTGCAAAAAAATTTAGACATTAATGCTAAAGAGCAAACACTAGTATCTCTCGTGTAAATAATAAAGCGTGTGATTGCTTTTGCAATAAACACACGCCTTACTTGAACTATTCTCTATAACGTATTCGTTATAATCTATTCTGCTGTGATGCAGTTAAGCTTGCAGAGCTGATCGCAAAGCCCACAGCCTATACAAGCTGTTGCATTTATGCGAGGGCGCCCATTGGTATTGACCTCGATTGCTGGGCAACCACAGCGTAGGCAAAGCTTACAATTTACGCAACGCTCCTCATCAATCACACGTGGAGCACCCATTGGCTTCTTAACATGAAGTGGGCATGGTGCACGCGAAATAATTAGAGATGGCTCATCTGCCTCTAGCTCTTCTTTTATTATAGCGATTGTCTCAGCCTGATTATATGGATTGCATACAC
Source organism: Kiritimatiellia bacterium (assembly GCA_017481725.1). GTDB lineage: Bacteria > Verrucomicrobiota > Kiritimatiellia > RFP12 > UBA3636 > RGIG990. The sequence continues at coordinate 16,894 of JAFUOX010000007.1, forward strand.
GAATGCGCTCCATACCACATGCACGAGCAATCGTCTCTATTGAGGCAGATTTTGTTGCATCTCCCATCAATGTGGTTCCAGTGCCTGGATGCTCCTGGTGACCTGTCATTGCTGTAATGCGGTTATCAACAACAATAAGTGTGCTATTGCCCTTATTATAGACAACATCAAGAAGTCCTGTTATGCCAGAATGGAAGAAGGTTGAATCTCCAACAATGCCAACCACCTTTTTCTGCTCGCCAGCCTTTTGCATTCCGTGTGCAATAGTAAAGCCAGCACCCATGCAGAGAATTGTGTCTGTACGGTTCAATGGAGGAAATACACCAAGGCTGTAGCAGCCAATATCTCCACTAACAATTACATCAAATTTTGTTAGAGCAAGGAATAAGCCACGATGTGGACAGCCAGCGCAAAGCATTGGTGGTCGAGCTGGCAAATCTACTGCCTCCTCTGCAACTGCAGGAAGTGCTGGTAGAGCCTGCTCGGGATATAGCTGCTGCTTGATAGCATAAAGCTTTGCCGGTGTTAGCTCACCACAGCGTGGAACAAGCCCTTTCCCCTCACACGCAATTCCTAAGGACTTGATATGCTCCTCAAGAATTGGATCGCCCTCCTCTATTACAACAAGGCGCTTAACCTTTGCTGCAAAGCTCTTAAATAGCTCATCTGGGAATGGCCAGCCAAAGCCAATTTTTAAAATGCTTGCTTCTGGGAATAATTCAATACAATGGGCTGCTGTTACACCATGAGAAATGATGCCAAGCTCTGAGCCATTCTCTATCACCTGATTCATTGGAGATGAGCAAGCCTCTGCTGCTTGAGCAACCATGCGCTCCTCTACCTTTACGCGGAGCTTGCGCCCCCATATTGGTAGTGGAACAAATTGCTGAACATTGCTCTTGAAGGCTGTCACATTGCGCTCGCGTGGCTCACGCTCCTCAACTAGTGAACGGGAGTGGCTTACGCAGGTTGTTGTACGCAATATTACTGGACAGCCATATTTCTCAGAGAGCTCAAAGCCTTTGATTACAAAATCACGTGCCTCCTCGGCATTTGCTGGCTCAAGCACTGGCACCTTTGCTAGGCGTGCATAGTGGCGTGTGTCCTGCTCTGTTTGAGAGGAATCCTGTCCTGGATCATCTGCTACAACCACAACCATTCCACCAACCACACCAATGTAGGAAAGTGTCATCAATGGGTCTGCAGCAACATTTAAGCCAACAAGCTTCATTGTTGTTATTGTGCGAGCACCAGCTATTGATGCTCCAGCTGCTGCCTCAAGCGCAACCTTTTCATTTGGCGACCATTCGCAATATACACCATGCTTTGAATATTGCACAAGGTTTTCCAAGATTTCCGTTGAAGGTGTTCCCGGATAACCAAATGCCGCTGTCACACCGCCCTCAAATGCTCCACGGGCAATTGCTTCGTTTCCAGAATAAAGTTTTCTCATAATGGTAATTATTTTGCTAATGAGTCTACTGCACGCTTAAAGGCATCACGTGAATTGATAATTGTTGAATCCTCAACGCAGAATGCTAGGCGGATATAGCCTGGCAAACCAAAGCCTCGTCCAGGCACTGCCAATACATGCTCTTGTAGCAATGCTTCTACAAACACGCGCTCATCCTCTACAGGAGATTTAGCAAAGAAATAAAATGCTCCCTTTGGTAGCATAAACTCAATGCCTGCATTTGTTAGAACATCTGCCATTAGGTCGCGGCGCTTACGATAAATCTCAATATCCACTTGGCTATCGAGTGCAGTCTGAAGCACCTTCTGTGCAATTGCTGGAGCATTAACAAAGCCAAGAATGCGGTTTGTCAAGATTAGAGCAGCCATAAGCTTTTCTGCTCCCTCAAGTGCTGGGTTTACAGCAACGTAGCCAATGCGCTCTCCTGCAAGCGAAAGTGTCTTTGAGAAGGAACCAATAACAACTGCTGCTGGATAAACAGAGAATACGGAAGGAATTTCTACGCCATCAAAATTTAATGCACGATATGGCTCATCTGAAACTAGATAAATTGCACGACCATTCTTCTCGGAATGCTTTGCAAGCACCTCACCAAGAGCAGCAAGCTCCTCGCGTGAATAAATTTGACCAGTTGGATTATTTGGTGAGTTTACGATTACTGCACGAGTTTTTGGTGTAATTGCAGCATCGATAGCCTCAACATCAAGGTTGAAGTTTGGAAGCTTTGTTGGGACAGGAACAAGCTTTCCACCAAAGTTTCCTGCATAGAAACCATACTCTACAAAGTATGGGCTTGGGCAAATTACCTCATCGCCCTCTGAAAGCACTGCACGGAATAGAACATTGATTGCACCAGCGGCACCACATGTAACAACAATATTTGATGCAGGAACCTCAGTTGCTTGCTCCTCGGACACCTTCTTTGCAAGAGCCTCTCTTGTGGCAGGGTAGCCAGCATTTGGCATATAGCCTATTGCAAATGGCTCATCTGCGTGCTCTGCGATCTCCTTAAGGGCTGCCTTTACTGCAGCTGGAGGTGGAACATCTGGATTACCTAAGCTAAAGTCATATACATTCTCTGCACCATACTTTTTGCGTAGCTCAATACCAGCTTCAAACATCTTGCGAATCATTGATGAGTTAGCCAAAAATCCATCAACTTCTTTAGTCACTAGCTCTTTCATAAAAACTCCTATTTCATTCTTAAATTAACTTTACACTACCTAATCTATTCACTATTACCTATTCACATTACCTAATCTATACCTAATTTATTCACTATTACCTATTCATTATTACCTATCTTATACAGTCTCGTAGAACACGCGCTTTGCCTTGCCCATTTCTACTCGTGGCAGTGTGCCTGGCTTATGAATATCTCCCTTTGGTGAGAAGCCTAAATCTTCCTTAAGTTGCTTCTCTACCATGTATCCAGTAACACCCTCCTCTGCCTCTACATCAACACGCAATGACTTAATTCCATTGTTATCAATAATTGTCATTGTGTAGTTTGGTAATACGCCAGGAATCTTCAATAGTGATTGCTCTACCTGTGATGGGAAGAAGTTTACGCCTGAAATAATTAGCATATCATCCAAGCGACCTGATATCTTTTCAAGACGCAAGTGTGTGCGACCGCAGGAGCAGGTATCGCGTGAGATAATGCGGCTTAGATCGCCTGTTCTAAAGCGAATTACAGGAAGTGCTTCACGGTTAAGTGCAGTGATAACAACCTCACCAAGCTCGCCATCCTGAAGCACCTCGCAGGTCTCTGGGTTGATAATTTCAACAATATACTGATCCTCCCAAACATGGATACCATCATGTGCACAGCAATCCATACCGAGTGTGCCAATACCACCTGTCTCTGTCATTCCATAAATGTCATAAGCATCAATTCCTAGACCCTTAACAATCTTGTCGCGCATGGCAACAGAAAATGCTTCAGCACCAAAGATACCAATCTTTAGGTCAGGAAGTGTCTGATTTGTTTCCTCCATCACCTCCATAATTCTAACTGCGTAGGAAACTACACCAGTAATCACGCGTGATTTAAAATCCTGAGCGAGCTTAATTTGGCGAGCAGTATTGCCGGGACCACAAGGAACAATAAACATACCAGCTGCTCGAGCACCATGGTAACAACCAAAGCCACCATTAAACAAACCAAAGCCTGGAGTAATTTGGCAAACATCACCAGCCTCTGCACCTGCCATTACGTAGCAGCGGGCCATACATTCTGCCCACTGATTCAAATCCTTTAGCGTATATGGCATTACAACAGGAGTACCTGTTGAGCCGCTGGACATGTGCATCTCTGCAACCTGCTTTTTATCAACACAGCACATACCCATTGGATATTGCTCGCGAAAATCCTTCTTGCTCATAAATGGGAGCTTATGCAAATCCTCCAAGCCATTGAAGCAATCTGGATTTATTCCGGCTTCATCAAACTTTGCCTTAAAATAATCGTTATTTGCATAGCAATAGCGAACAATCTTTTTTACAGCTTCATTTTGGTGTGCCACAATTTCTGAGCGTGGCATTGTCTCTGCTTTTTCGTTATAAAATTTCATTTTAATTCCTTTTGTGAGGCTGAAGTCTCAAGCTACGATATTGGGTTTAAATTTGCTTTCCGTAATTAAATGCCATCAAATTTGCTTCAACTGTTGATGGCTTTACTGATGCTTCGATTGCACCACGCCAGCATTCCATTGGAAGCGGCAAAGCATTTGAAAGCATGCCGATAAGAATTGTATTTGCTAGGCGAACATTTCCTAGCTCCAGTGCCTTTGTCACGCAATCACAATACTTGAGCTTTGGGAAAAGCTTATTTAGGCGAGCCTCAACATCCTGCGGATATTTTGCATTGCCACATGAAACTGTGACAGGGATAACTGCTTGCTTTGCTACAACAGCAAGTCCATCTGGCTTTAGATAGTGTGCGCAACGTATTGCCTCAATATGCTCCAAAGAAGCAAGTACATCAGCACTCCCCTCAAGAATTAGAGGGCTATGAACCTTCTCGCCAAATTTGATTTGTGCCATAACACTGCCACCACGCTGGGCCATACCATGAGTTTCCTTTGCAGTAACCTCATAGCCTGCGAGCTCTGCAGCCTTGCTTATAATTTTAGCGGCAAGAAGAATACCTTGTCCACCTACACCACATAATAAAATATTGTATATCATAAAATCTAATAAATTAACTGATTAAAAACTTTTTTAATGTTACTATAAATAGAAACAAAAGTCAATCTCATTACTTCTTATTTCTTGACTTTTAAGTGTGCAATGGTACAATTTAGCACAAAAAAAGTCAATTAAAACCAAATAAGGGGATTTTTTACATGAAATACCAATTTATGCGTTATCCAGGTGGCCTTTGTAAAGCTGTTACTCTTAGCTATGATGATGGAGCTCCGGCTGATGTTCAGCTTTGCGATACCATTAACCGCTATGGCATTAAATGCACATTCAATCTAATGGCTTCTCGCGTGGAAAGCGAAAATGGTCTAACTAAGGAATATATTCGCTCAGAAATCCTAGGTAAAGGACATGAATTGGCAACACATGGAGAAAATCATCGCGGACTAGATGCTGCAAGAAGCATCGAGGGCATTCAGGATGTATTAAATTGCCGACTCTACTTTGAAAAGGAATTTGGTGGTATTATCCGTGGCATGGCTTTTCCTGATCGCACAGTAAATAAAAAATTATTTCCAATTGCTTATGAACGCATAAAGAGCTTTTTGCAAGAGCTTGACATCGCATATGCTCGCACTACTGGTGGCGATAACGATAACTTTGAGCTACCAGATGATTTTCATAACTGGGTGCCAACTGCTCACCATATTAATCCAAAGCTAATGGATTATATTGACAAATTCTTAAACATGAATGTTAATGGACTATACATTTCACAAAGAACCCCTCGCTTGTTCTACCTTTGGGGACACGCCTTCGAATTTGAAAATAACAAAAATTGGGATTTACTTGAAGCAATCTGTGAAAAGCTTAGTGGCAAGGACGATATCTACTATGCCACAAACATTGAGCTATACGATTATATCACAGCATATCGCTCTTTAATCTACAGTGCTGATGGAAGAACCATCTACAATCCAACACTCAAGACATTGTGGTTTGATCGCGATGGTGTGCTATGCACTATTGAAAGTGGTGAAACCAAGACATTTTAGAGATAGCAAACAAAATCCACTCAAAAAATTGGTATGTGACTTGATAATCGATTGCTGTGAATGCGGTATGTAACTTAATGCTCATACTGGCTTAAATCATTTAAAAGCAATAATCCAGCAAGACCACCTATTCGTTTTATAAGCGGATGATAATTTAGCTCTTCATCCCAGACTGCTTCATCAACCCTTGTGAGGTCAACAGCAATAGGCACTTCAGTCAAAGCCGCTGCTGCTAGAGCAACTGGTATAGCTGTGCCTTCTGCGACAATATTGATTTTTGAGAAACCTTGCTCTCTTAACTGAACGATATTTGTGATTACATCGTGCACACGCATTGAGAAATATGACTCTTCAAAAGTGGTTGAAAAATTACTGTACCCTTCAGGACCTTGATTATCACGAATTGCATATTTCATTTGCCAAGCGTTGCTACCTGAGCCTAAAAGCTCGGCAATACGCAATTTCTTACCATCTGTCATTGCTGCTGCAACAACAGAGCTCTTTTTCCCGTCTGCAAAATAATCGCGATAAGTTCCGTCTGCAATAATCAATGTAATTTCACCATTATTGTCATATTTGTCTGAGGTTATATCTATTACCTGTAAATTATCTCCTACCCCTCTTCTGGATAAAGTATAAGGTTGCACTTTACCACCTTCTACGCCCCATCCATCTACAGGTCCAAATATGCGATATACTACATCACGAATTTCACCTCTACCATCATCTAATAATTGGCGTAGAACCTCACGTCGCTCTTTCTTAAAGTATTCTACATCTTCACCAACAACTAGGGCATCCTTATTGTAAGCATAAGCCAATTTATCTATTGCTTCAGAAATCGTTTTTTCTGTTGCTCCTATAGGTTTTTCCCCATTATGCCAAAGTAATTTTGGTGATGGTGGTGGGATATCCTCTTCCAAAATAATTTCCGAAGCTTCTTTCCCCATTAAATGACGCACAAAAAATGAGTATATATGCTGACGAGTACGTTTATTATAATTATGGCAATCATCGTAGTAGAAATGCTCTACTAGATTTTCTGCAGAATACAATTTGTACACATCTTTCATTTTGGGGATTTCATATCGTGGATTTAAATTAGTCCAATCACCTGTAACTGCAGGAAGCATTAGAGGACGAGGAGCAATAGCAGCCACAACATCAAAGCTCGTTAAACCTGTTACACGCAACAAAGGACCTTCTTCACAAGCACATCCACCTTGAAAATGTGATGATAGCATACAAACAGGAGCAACGACCTTAACACGCCTATCTATAGCAGCAAGAAACCAAGTTTGAGAAGCTCCTCCAGATGCTCCAGTACAACCAATACGCTCAGAATCTACCTCAGGTCTTTTGCACAAAAAATCTAATGCTTTAAGACTATTAAGAGTTTGAAGTCCAAATGTTGACACTCCAAATAAATCACACTTACGACGCAATTGGTTGCTCCAAAAATGATTAAAATCATTATTGTCATTATAACCAATCATGTCATAAGAGAATACAGCAAAACCTAATCTTGCAAATTGGAAGCAACGCATTGAGACACCTCCATTTGGTGCATGGTGTACTCGCCCATTGTCCCAATGTCCATGTGGACATAAAATTCCTGGAACTTGCTTTTCTGAACATGCTTCTAATGGCAAATATAAATTACCTGTAAGTTTTAAACCTGGTAGCACATAGGCAATAACATCAAAAATTCTTATTCCTTCATATTCATGCTCATTCGAAACAAAATACTCTGTTTCTTTAATTTCTGGCATTGGATTTAGGCCTGCAGAAAGCAGTATGCGTTTGCGCACAAAATCACATTTAGCTAAATGCTCTTCTAACGTTTGTGGTACAATAACTTTTGTAGCATAACTGCAAAATCTCGAGCTTACCAGTCTTCTATCCACAAGAATTGGATTATGGTTTTCTAAATTAGGAATAGTTTTCTCCATAACACCTCAAGCAAAAAAATATATTATAAAGAGGGAAATAAAACAATAGAATTTGCATAATTTTTACATATCAAAACTACTTTGTCAAACACAATTCTATACATATGAAATTTGGGAAATTTGCAGTACAAATCAACTTAACTCATCTACAATGGGGCTGTGTATCCATTCCTAGCCCCGCCACATTTAATAATTTTCTCCCTGAGAAATGTTGTTCATTTGTAGATATTTGTCTATGTCTGCTAAAACCTGAAGCTTATTGAGACTCCATTTAGGTGCGATTAAGCGTTGCTTTGAGCCATCGCCTGTTATGCGTTCAATCACTGTTTCTGGCGAGAAATAGCATAATTGTTCACACACTGTTTTTACATATTCAGATTGGCTCATTTCCTCAAATTCTCTATTTCGATATTGCTCTGCAAGTGCCGTACCTTCCATAATATGCAAAAGGTGCAATTTAACAGCACTTGGGTTTTCCTTGCCAACTAGTTTTGCTGTTTGAAGCATATCCTTAAAAGCTTCACCGGGCAGTCCATTAATTAGATGAACACATGTGCGAACGCCATGCTGTTTAAGCAGCCTATGTGCTTCACAAAAGCATTCAAATGTATGACCTCGGTTTATGCGTGCCAATGTGGCATTGTGTGCAGATTGGAGTCCCAGCTCAACTGTCAAATATGTGCGCTTAGCGAGCTCTCCTAAATATGGGTATAATTCAGGAGCAATGCAGTCGGGTCGCGTTGCAATACTAAGCCCCACTACTCCGTCACAACCAAGTGCTTCTTCATAAAGCTGCTTAAGTCTTTCAAATGGTGCATTTGTGTTTGTGCCAGCCTGAAAATATGCGATTAGCCCAACCTCTCCATATTTTGAATAAATGCGCTCGCGTTCCAACTGCAGCTGCTCAGTAATAGGCAATGAACTTGGATGAGAAAACTCACTCCCATTTTCAACACAATAGATACAACCCCCTGTGGCAGCGTGTGGGCATACAAGCCCTGCATCAATAACAGCCTTAAACACCCTGCCACCAAATATCTTTTTCAAATGGTAGCTAAGTGTGTGATAACGCTTATTATCGTCAGAAAATAGAAATTCGTTGCTCATAGATTACTAGCAAATTAAATTATTCTGAAAGCAAAAAATCATATGCATTGACATGCCGAACACCATCTAAAACAGATGGTAAGTCTTCATCAAGTGTTATTAAAATTTTGGGATAATGATCTCTAATTGATAATAAAGAAGAAAATTCACGTTTTCTTGTAGACTCCTCTCTTATTGTTTCTGCAACCTGATAATATTTTATATCATCTCCGTCTCGGGTAACAAAATCAATTTCTAACCCATCATTTTGGCCTACAAAAACATTATTTGATCTGCGTAAAAGTTCAAGATAAATTACATTCTCAAGGACATGTCCCATATCCCCTGACCGATTACCAGAAAGTCTATATCTTAAACCTATATCCGCTGCATAATATTTACAACCACTAGATAGCAAATCACGCCCTCGAATATCATAGCGCTCTGCCTTTCTAAAAAGAAATGCATCACAAAGAGCTTGAACATAACCATCAACTGTATTTACACTTGTTTTACCACCGCTTGATGATAATGAATTAGCTATTTTACGTAGACTTGTGATATTTCCAATATTATCAAAAAGGTACTTTGCTACCCGTTCTACAAGACTTGCATCAGAAAGTTTTTTTCTTTTAAGAATATCCTTAACTAAAACCGTATTATAAATTCCATCAAGATAATCTCCAACTAAATTTAAATCTTTATTTAGCGACAGAGCATAGGGGAATGAGCTATATCGTAAATAATCTACATATTTTCGTGCATAGTTATTCTCGCCTCCTACTGCATCATAATACTCTTTAAATGAAAGTGGTTGCATTTTAATTTCCACATATCTACCAGATAAATATGTTGCTAATTCACCTGATAATAAATAGGCATTTGAACCAGTAATATACACATCAATTTTTTTGCGCGAATGTAACCCATCCACAAGTTTTTCAAATTCTGGGACTCGCTGAATTTCATCTAAAAAAACATATGTTTTATCATTTGACCTTAATTGCGGTTTAATATAATCCCATACCTGTTTCCAATGAGTAAAATCTGGAGTATCAGGATCCTCAAAATTGATGGTTATCAACTGCTCTCTTAATACCCCACTTTTTAGTAAGGTGTTACGAAACATCTCAAGTATTGTAGATTTGCCGCAACGGCGCATACCTGTAACAACCTTGATTAAATCTTTATCTCGCCAACTTTCCAGTTGATTCAAATAATAGGCTCGATTTATATAATCCATAATAATCTCCCTTGAAATCTGTCTATATTTAAGCAAAAGAAACCATATTCGTCAAGATTTTTGTTAAATAGATTGAACAAAAATCTTAAATTTAAGCGTTTTGTTAAATTGATTGAACAAAATACCGAATTTCAAACAAAAACTTAATGCTATTATTTATTAAGCGCAAGTGCACCCCTGCGGCAAGAATGCCGCAGCACGGAACAATTTGTTTCACACACCTATGCCACATGCGACGTAGAGCAGAACAAAAGCTTATACATCTAGAAGCACTAACGCTCGAGGGTTAGGACATAGTCGGCTTCTGCAACAACATCGTGATTATGCTCAATCATAATCACGGTGTGACCATGCTCAACAAGCTTATGCACCACCTTGATTAGATTTAACACATCGGCCATGTGTAAGCCTACTGTTGGCTCATCAAGCACATAGAGCGTTGCTTGCTCTCGTTGCCCAAGCTTTGGTGTGCAACGAGCCAGCTCTGCCACAAGCTTAATGCGTTGCGCCTCACCTCCACTCAAAGTACTGCTCTGCTGACCTAGAGACAAATAGCCAAGGCCAACTTCTTTTAATAGGGTTAATGAATAATGAAGCTTTGGATGATTGCCAAAAAACTCAAGTGCTGTATCTACATCCATGGCTAGCACATCAGCAATCGTCTTTCCACAATAACGGACAGCTAGCGTTTCTTCATTAAAGCGACTCCCTCCGCATACAGGACATTGGCTCACCACATCTGGCAGGAACGACATCTCAGAACGGACAACTCCTTGTCCACCACATTCAGGGCAACGCCCTCCCTCTATATTAAAGGAGAAGCGAGAGGCATCATAGCCGCGAATTGCTGCATCTGGGCTGCTAGCAAATAGCTCGCGAATCTCTGTCCAGAACCCAACATATGTTGCAGGACAAGAGCGAGGTGTTCTGCCGATTGGAGATTGATCTACCTCAAGCACGCGCTTAAAATTCTCTGCTCCTAAAATCTTTTTGCAGCCCACCAGCTTTGGCTTACCTCCACCAGTTATTGGTGCAAGCGAAGAATAAAGTACATCACGAACTAGCGTTGACTTTCCTGAACCAGAAACGCCTGTAACAACAGACAAGCGTTCGATTGGAAATTCAAAGCTACGGTTCTTTAGGTTGTGCATTGTCACACCCTCAAGCACAAGCTTCTTGGCGGAAGAGCAATCTCGATAGCTTCCATTGATTGGATGCTGCAACGGATTTTTTAAGCAATTCGCCGTAATTGATTTTTTATTTTTCAATAGCTGCTTAAGCGGTCCCTCTGCAACAAGAGTGCCACCCTTTACGCCAGCACCAGGACCTAAATCAAGAATATAGTCAGCCGCTCGCATTACCTGCTCATCATGCTCCACAACAATAACTGTGTTGCCTCTATCACAAAGTCCACGAATTGTTTTCAAGAGCTTTGCTGTATCTGAGTCATGGAGCCCAATTGTCGGCTCATCAAGAATATAGCATACACCAGCAAGCTCTGAACCAAGCTGAGCCGCAAGTCGGATTCTCTGCCCCTCTCCGCCACTCAAGGTTGGGACTGCACGATTAAGACTTAAATAACCAAGTCCGACACTATCAAGGAAGCCTAGTCTAGAAAGAACATCTGAAATAATTGTTGTCGCAAGTGCTTGCTCACGCTTGGTTAGCTTAATTGTCTTAAAGAATTTAATTGCTTCTGCAATAGATAAAGAGCAAAGCTCATCAATATTCTTTCCATGGAAATAATACGATAGTGCCTCTGGAGAAAGCCTTGCACCATTACATGCTGGGCACACACCCGCAGTGGCATCAACTGTTGCCTCTGCCTCAATTGTGGCAAAGTCAACATTGCGGGTGTCCTCATGCTCTGACTTTTTAGGAAGCACAACCTTATTTAATCCATAGCCCTGACATTTTGGGCACCAACCGTGCTTGGAATTAAATGAGAATAGCTTTGGTGAAGGCTCCTCAAAGCTCAAGCCACAGCTTGGGCATGCTCGCTCAGTTGAAAGTGCATACTCATTTGCTCGCTGCTTCCCTACTTCAAGAATACGCAAACTTCCCTTACCAGAGGCGATTGTATGCTTTACCATTTCGAGAAACTCACGCTCTCCAAGCTTTTGTATATCTAGCTCGCCATAGAAATCTATATCAACATCATGCTCGGAATAGCGGTCTGGAAGTTTCCACTTTTCTGTACTCTGCCACTTTCCATCAACACGAAGCTCTTTTACTCCTTGCTCAAGTGCCCACTTTGCAAGCTCCTTATATTGCCCCTTGCGGCCTGCAACAAGGCGAGCAAGCAAGCGAATAGGTAATGCTCCCTTCTTACCGTGTGTTTGCTTGATTGAGGAAGTGATTTCCTCTGCTGTTTGCTTTGTGATTAAAGTTCCACAGCTTGGGCAATGCTGTTTACCACAGGAAAGATAAAGCACGCGAAAATCACTCTGCAGCTCACTCACGGTTGCGACAGTGCTACGCCAGCCACCTCGGCTTATGCGTTGTTCAATCGCAACAGTTGGTGGCAATGCACTCACTAGCTGCACCTCAGGCTTTGCTTGTGGCTGCACAAATTGGCGCGCATAAGCATTGAGGCATTCAAGATAGCGGCGCTGACCAAGAGCAAAGAGAATATCAAAAGCAAGTGTTGATTTGCCAGAGCCAGAGACACCGGTAATAACTGTAAATTTGTTAAGAGGAAGTGATACATCAACCCCCTTGAGGTTATGCTCACGAGCGCCTTGTACGCAAATCGATTCTGGTGGAACAACAATAGCATCCTGCTCTGGGGCAAGCTCAGCGGCAGACTCTGCCACAAGGCGTTGATTACGCTCAAGCTCTTCACTGAGGGCATGCCCCGTTTGGCTTTCTACAGCAGCCATTATATCCTCATGCATACCCTGTGCTATGACTCTGCCACCGGCATCTCCTCCACCAGGACCAAGATCAATAATCCAATCTGCTTCGTTGATTACCATTAGGTTATGCTCAATGATAACAACAGAATTTCCGCGTGCCACTAGTTCATGCAACACACGAAGCAGCACTTCTATATCTTGGAAATGAAGGCCGGTTGTTGGTTCATCAAGAATAAACAATGCAGAGCCACCTGCCTTTTGCTTTTTACTGCTATTATACTCTGCAAGAAATGCAGCAAGCTTTAGACGCTGAGTTTCTCCTCCACTTAGTGTTGGCAAGGGCTGGCCTACTGTTAAATAACCAAGCCCAACATCGAGTAAAGGCTGTAGTGCTTTTAGAATGCGAGGTTGAGACTGTAGTTCAACAGCAGCCTCAGCAATGGTTAACTCTAAAATATCAGCAATTGATTTTTTACCGCTATGGCATGGAACCTTGATTTCGAGTATTTCATGGATATAACGTGTGCCATTACATGCCTCGCATTTTAGATAGACATCGCTTAGGAATTGTAGCTCAACAAGCTCGTGTCCTGTACCCTCACAAACAGGACAGCGTCCGCGTCCAGCATTATAGCTAAAGTCGCCAGCAGTAAAGCCATGCTCTTGTGCTTCTTGTTGAGAAGCAAAATATTTGCGTAATTCATCAAATGCACCAATATAGCCAACTGGTGTTGAGCGTGCTGTTTTACCGATTGGTGCTTGATCAACAACTACTACCTGAGAGAATTGCTCAATACCATATATTGCTTTATACTCGCCGCAATACTCTGTATACTCTCCTAGTGCACGACGTGCAGCATTTGACAATACATCGTTTATAAGTGTTGATTTTCCTGAACCAGAAACACCTGTAACTACAACAAATTTATTTGTTGGTATCTCAACTGTTACATTCTTTAGGTTATGCTCAGAAGCTCCCTCAATAACAATTGGCTTTTGCTTTTCATTATTTGTTGAAGCATAGCTATTGAAAGAAACAGGTGCAGAAAGATATTTTCCAGAGAGTGCTGCTTTGCTAGACAATAGTTCCGAAACAGATCCATTAAAAATAATATTTCCTCCAGCAGCACCAGCTCCTGGGCCAAGCTCAATTACGCGGTCTGCTGCCATTATCACTTCTGGATCATGCTCAACCACAAGCACAGTGTTTCCGGCATCACGGAGACGCTTCAATAGAGAAACAAGGCGTGCAACATCTGTTGTGTGCAAGCCAATACTTGGCTCATCAAGAATGAAAAGAGTATTAACAAGTGTTGCACCAAGAGCCGTTGTTAGATTGATGCGCTGAAGCTCACCGCCACTTAAAGTGCGAGATTGTCTATCAAGCGTAAGATAGCCTAAACCTGCATCTATCACATATCTTAAGCGAGGCAATAGCTCCTCGAGCAATGGCTTTGCCTCTGGCTCCTTACACTGCTTTCCAAATTCAGAAATAAATTCATAGACTTCACTTATTGGAAGAAGCATTAGCTCATGAATATTATATTTCCTCTCTCCAACAACAAGAAACCAATTCAATGCAGCTGGCTTTAATCGCGAACCATTGCAGTCAGTACAAGTGGAATATTCGCGATAGCGAGAAAGCATCACGCGGACATGCATTTTGTAGGAGCGAGACTCCATCCATTGAAAGAAATCATTTACGCCCCACCAATGCTTTTCATCGTGCGGCTCTTCTCCTTCAATCACCCAACGCTTCTGCTCTTCTGACAAATCACGCCATGGCGTATTTATTGGAAAATGCTTTTTCTTAGCAATCTTTACAAGAAACTCCTGCATCTCGATAAATGAGCTAGTCTGAAATGGCTTAATGCACCCCTCTGCAATAGAAAGCGATTCATCTGGAATTACAAGCTTCATTGAAATACCAATTGTGCGTCCAAAACCGCGACACGTTGGGCAAGCACCGATTGGAGAATTAAAGGAAAACATATTTGGGGTTGGCTGCTCAAAGCCCTCGCGGCAGTCGGCACACTCAAAAAGAGTGGTAAAGCGTTCCTCCGTTTCAGAGGCTGGGAAATACACACTACAACGCCCTTTGCCATGAGAAAGGGCTGCCTCAAGAGCCTCCGCCATTCGGAGCTGCTTTTCTTTGGAGATTACGATACGGTCTTGGCGTACACGAACAAGCTGTTCGCCAATTTGTTCTGCAAAAGCGTAGCCTTGCTTTTCAAATGCAGCTATAGCTTCATCTACAGAAATATTTTTAGGAAGCTGAACTTCAAAGAAGATTTCCGCACGCTCGCCTTCATGTGCTTCTATGAGCTGCTTACAAATTGCAGTTGGGTTAGTTGATTTTATTTCTTTTCCGCAGCATGGGCAGAAAAGGCGGGCTGTTTTTGCGAACAACAGCTTGAGGTGATCATTTACCTCTGTCCTTGTACCTACAGTTGAGCGAGAGGTTTTGACAGAATTTGCTTGGCGAATTGCAATAGCTGGAGGGATTGCATCAAGAGCATCAACCTTAGGTGGATCCATGCGTTCAAGGAATTGCCGCGCATAGGGAGAAAAGGTTTCTACATAGCGACGCTGCCCCTCTGCATAGATAGTATCGAATGCAAGTGATGATTTACCAGAGCCAGAAACACCGGTAACAACGATAAATTGATTTAATGGCAGCTCAAGGTCAAAGCCTTTAAGATTATTTTGGTAAGCGCCATGAATAAAAATTGATGATAGCTTTTTCATATACACAAAACTTTTTATTTAATTATATCAAAATATTGTGTTCATCCTCAATATCTATAATAAGCACTTTGCTTAATTAGAATTGACTAGTTGTTTTTAATTTTTCATTTGTTAAAAAAAATTTATTTTTTCGCTTGACTTCTGAATCTCAATATGAAATAATGAATGCAGATTCAATAAAAGAAAAGACATTCACAATTAAAGGAAAGGACAAGCTATGAAGAAGACAACATTAATCGCAACAATCTGCGCAATTACAATTCTAGCAGCACCAGCAACAACATACGCACGTGATAATACTGGTGCAATCGTTGGTTCAATCTTTGGAGCAGTCGTTGGTATTGCTGCAGCTGACAATGGTAGCGATGCTCTCATCACTGCTCCTGTAAGTGCTGCTGTTGGTGGCTTAATCGGGGCTGCAATTGATTCAGGCAATGATCATCATGATCATCATGTGGTTGTACATCATGCTCCAAGCCCTAAGCCTAAACATCATGTACGTCCACAACACAGACCTCAACCAAGACCTCGCCCACAGCCAAAACCTAAACACAACAAAAAACCACCTCATCGTGGAAGAAGATAATTCTTAATAAATCAGTAACCTAAAACAAAAAAAATTCCGCAGTCTCCTGCGGAATTTTAGCTTATAGCTCTATTTTCGCTAAGCTACCTTATTGCCCACATCAGTCCTCGAATCAAAATTTCTACTATTTGTGGGAAATTTTGAAAATCAACAAAGACATGACCTAAGGAAGAATAAAAAATCTTTCCTTTGCCATACATTCTTGTCCAAGCAACTGGCATCACTGTACCATCAATCCATGGAGCATGGTCACCATTAAATGTAGTAGTTGCTAGCACATGGTTACCTGGATCTACATGCATATAATATTGCTCACTATGCATTGGAAAATCCTCAATACCAGCAACTATTGGATTCTCCTTATCAACAATGTTAACTGTATAGTCAATCACACCACCAGGATGGTCAACCCATTGGCCTCCTACCATAAATTGATAGTTTGTGTGATTACGGAATGCATCTCCCATTCCTCCATGCCAACCACCACAGCCTACACCATCCTCACGGATAGCCTTTAATAAAGCACCCTCAGCTTCCCGAAAAATATCACCCATTGTCCATACAGGAACAATCAAATCATATTTCTTTCCTAGCTCTGGATCTAAAAGACATTCCTGATTATCAAAAATATCTACCTCAACTCCATTTGCACGGAGGCGCTCAGCAACTAAATCAGAAGTAGGAATTGGATCATGTCCATCCCAGCCACCACGAAAAATCAAACAACGCTTCATTATATTTTCTCCTCTTTAATAAAATTATAGTTCGCCAAACTTTAAGCCTTCAGCCAATGCAGCAGGTCGAGCACATGTACTTTCTATTGTTACCGCATTACCTTCTCTTGCTGCATCAATAATTGAACACATAACATCGAGCACGTGATATGCTAATTCACCAGATGCACGATGAGGGCGTCCCTCCTCTATTCCAGCAGCCATATCTGCCAAGCCTAGGCAACGTGAATTTTCAGTATAGCCAAAGAATACATCTCCCTTTGTCCAATCTGCGGCTACGCCTGCTTGGAAGAAACGAATATCTCCATTAAAGCAATTTGGATCTGGCTCATGTAGGCTTCCGTCTGTGCCATGAAGCTCAATGTCACCATAGCCCGAGTTTTTCCAAATATCAAAACTTGTTATCAATGTAACAATTGCCCCCTGTTCAAATTCAAGATTTGCAGTAATATGAGTATCTATTTCAACAGGGAAGGTTTTTCCTGCATTTACCTTAAGACCTTGACGCAAATCCGTAGAACGGTTTGCCATTGCTACTACACGCTTTACTGGGCCAAGCATATTAACTAATGCCGTAATATAGTATGGACCCATATCAAATAGAGGTCCACCACCCTTCAAATAATAAAATGCTGGTGCTGGATGCCAAGCTTCATGACCATGGCATAGCATAAAGGCTGTACCAGAAACAATTTTACCAATCATTCCAGAATCCACTAAAGAACGGCATTGCTGATGACCGCCACCCAAGAAGGTGTCTGGTGCACAGCCAACACGCAAGCCCTTTTTAGCTGCCAATTCAATAACTGCTTTTGCACTTTCGCGATCTAGACCAAATGGTTTCTCACAATAAACATGCTTGCCAGCCTCAAGTGCACGTGTATTTATTTCTACATGAGATTGAGGAGTTGTTAAATTCAATACAATATCAATTTCTGGGTCAGCTAATAACTCATCCACACTCACAGCCTTTACACCATTAGCCTTAGCACATGCTTCTGCTGCCTCTGGTCTAATATCTGCACATGCCACTAGCTTTAACTGATCCGTGAATTTTGCAATATTTTCCATATAGATGCCACTAATATTGCCACAGCCTATTAAACCAACCTTTTGCACAATTTTTCCTCCAATTTGTATTTTAGTTTTATTTTATGCTTATTAACAATTCAACAGTAAAACTCTCAATTGAATTATTTTGACTATTATATTATACTTATTTCGTAATAATTAAAATAGATTAAGCTTCCAAAAAAATGGACAAACGCTCCACAACTAAACCAACATTCAAATATATCTGAATCTATAGTAAGCAATAAGTTATGGGGAACAACCAATAATGTAGGGAAAATAGATGAAAACAGAAAAAGCTAAAGAAATTGATATTTTTAAACATTGTGCTCCTCTACAACGTCGTTTCCCTTTACTACCAGAAGTAGAATCAATTGGTTATTTAAGGCATAAAAAGGACATTGTTAAATATGAATTTGGCACATGTAACTTCTCTTTTATATTAAATGGTAAAGGGTTTTATTATGAAAATGGAGTAAAAAAGGAGATTCATGCTCCATGTGTGCTTTTGCAATGGCCAAATGAAAAAATGAACTATGGACCTAATGAAGGAGAAACATGGGAGGAACTATATTTGATTTATCCCTCAAAATATATGGAGGCTTTAACAAATGCAAATGTATTCTTTCCTAATATAAGTCCTTGTAGAAATTTTTATAGATCATCACGATTTAATAGTTGCTTTGAAAAGCTTATTGAAATTATGTTAAACCAGGAGCCTCGACCAGGAATGGGAATAACTATAGACCTTCTTTGTTGGGGATTAATTACAACAAGCTTTACACATCCATCTATTGAAGAGGAAGTAAAGCTACAAATTAGAAAAATTTGTGACTATCTAGAAACCCACTTGGCTCAAGATATTCATCTGGATGAATTAGCGAAGACATTAAATGTTTCCAAATCTACTTTAAGACGAATCTGGAGCAAAGCATACAATTCAACTACATTTAGAAATTATCGAGACCAATACTTTTTACAAAGAAGCTGTAGTTTACTTATTGAAACAGATTATCAATAAAAGAAATTTCTGCTACTCTTGGATTTGAAGACCATTATTATTTCAGCAGAAAATTTCATATTCTTTCAGGCAAAACAGCCACAGCATATCGCAAAGAATTCGGTCGTGATTTTTACGTTTAGCACTATTATTTTACTCCTATCAAACATAATCTATAAATGTACTATGTTTATAGGGCATAATTCAGCGTACAACCAAACGTAATTTTAGAATTTCTTTCACCTAGAAAATCATTTGAATTAAAGCTATAAAAAAATGTAAAAAAATTTATTTTTTCGCTTGACTTCTGAATCTCAATATGAAATAATGAATGCAGATTCAAGAAAAGAAAAGGCATTCACAATTAAAGGGAAGGACAAGCTATGAAGAAGACAACATTAATCGCAACAATCTGTGCAATTACAATTCTAGCAGCACCAGCAACAACATACGCACGTGATAATACTGGTGCAATCGTTGGTTCAATCTTTGGAGCTATCGTTGGTATTGCTGCGGCTGACAATGGTAACGATGCTCTCATCACTGCTCCTGTAAGTGCTGCTGTTGGTGGCTTAATCGGGGCTGCAATAGATTCAAGCAATGATCATCATGATCATCATGTGGTTGTACATCATGCTCCAAGCCCTAAGCCTAAACATCATGTACGTCCACAACACAGACCTCAACCAAGACCTCGCCCACAGCCAAAACCTAAACACAACAAAAAACCACCTCACCGTGGCAGAAGATAATTCTAAGATATAAACACGGCTGTTAAGTAAAAAAATCTTCGCTGAAGCACATAGTCTTCGGCGAAGATTTTACTTATTTATACACTTATAAAATATCTATCATTTCTCCATTGAGTGCTTTATTCATACTTCTGACAGCACAAAATTTTCCACACATCGAACAGCTCTCCTCTATCTCAGGTTTTCGACTATCTCGTATATTTTTTGCTGTAGTTGGTGAAAAGACAAACTAAATGCAACGCCTTTCTAAGCTGTGCGTTGTATTTAGTCTGTTAAACTGGCTAGCCGCATTTACTTTGTCTATTGACCTAGAGTAAACAAAAAAACACGGTTTAATTTGTAAAACTATATATACCTATTTGGGTGCATTTAGTCGCACAATAGAGCTTTTACTTTTGCGGGCTCATTAAAAACACTACTTAAACGATATAATAAAGAACCAAAACTTTTACAAGGTATTTCTTATTGACTTCAATGTGTGTAAAGTATGTTTCAGATAAGAATGAAGCTTTTGCTCTTTTTCTAATACTAGAGCAACCTCTTCAAATAAGGAAGCTTCGTTTTTAAATAAATAAATCAGTGCTTTATACCTAGCACTTGGAGGAAAAGAAGAATCAAGAGCAATACGTTTGGAATGAGCTTTAGAAAATCATAATAGGAAAAAGAAAAGAACTCACAAAATTTATCATATCCATTTTTATTGTCATCTGGATTATCAAAATAATCACTTCCTTTATTTTTCCCTTCAAAGACATACTTATACAATGGTAGCAATTGTTTTTGTTCACTAGATATATCTATATTGTTATCAATAGCTATTAAATTATACTTTACGTCATAGATATTAAAAAGATGGATTAAATATCTTTTTACATCATTATCTGATAGGTTTTCCGCAAAGGATTTATTACCATAAAGATAACCGCAATAGTATGAAACCAAAAATAATGAAATTATTATTAAACAACAAACTTTTATTTTCATTTTACTATATACCTATCTTGTTTATTATTACATGGATCACCTTTTATTTCCAATTTTTTAACTAATTAAAATTCTACAATCTCGGAATAGTGAATGCCATCTGTTGAATATTCTTTCTCAATACTCATAATAGATCATTTCCCAATCTTATGATATTCGTTGAATAGTATTAAAGTAACATTCCACACATTATTTGTCTTAATGGCTTTAACATCTACATCCCACATAAATTCATCAACATTTTTCCCGGAAAATGATA
>JAFUOX010000037.1 GCA_017481725.1 Kiritimatiellia bacterium
ATTAAATGCTTTTCGCGAATTCCTTCCCTTGATGGTATTATGAAAGGGAATAAAAATGATGACATTCGAAGAATTCGTAAAACTAATCCTACGTACAGGTCCATACGTATTATCAAATCCAGAAATTTCAAATTGTCCAATACCTGAAGAGATGGATAGAAATTCAAAAAAAGCTCATAGAGAAGGAGGTCTTGGATTCTGTTGGGGCGGAGTTAAGACATTGGGTGATCTTGCAAGACTATGGGAAAATTTAAAAAATTATACTTCATGTGAGTCGTGCTCTGGTAAACAACTTATTGTTGGAGCTGGAGGTTCTCCTAGTTCTAGTATTGGTAAGCATATACATTGGTATTGTCCTAAATGTGACAAATTTTCCAGAGAGGTGCCAAAATGCGAAGCAATAGGTGTTTTATGTAGTGTGAGGGAATCGCGAGCTAAATCAACATTTATAATCCCTTATGATATATGTGCGATTAATTTTGATAGAATTGATAATTTATTTAATGGGAAACTTAAAGAGCAATACATTTCTATTGCCTTAGAAAAGCTTGTTGAGATAGATAAAATGATATCAGAATCAATTGCTGAGAATCTTCAGTTTCCATTGAATTTTTATTTGCAAATTGGAGAAAATATAGGAGAGGTTTCTTTTAAGAAAAGAATTCATTTAAGTCCGAATGGTGGTATGGCTGAAGTATATGCTAATCCAAAAAAGAGAGCCAATTTTGGTGGATCAGAGCAGCTGGATGGTAAAGTTGAAGTGCAGCTAAAATCAATTCCTGTGGAATATGACCAAGTGTTTGGTATTTGGAATACTATTTACAATGCAAAGAGAGCACTGGAAAAACACTTTAATATTGTTCCTATGCAGAGTACAACCAATCCTGCCAATGAGCAGATAGAGGAGAAGAGAATAGATGCATATGAGTTTTTCGGAATTGAAAAGTAGTGCAAAAATATGGTAAGTAAACAAATTTTCTGATGTGCATTTGTTGGGTGTTATTCGGTTTGTGTCGCTACATAAATGATGGTTTTTAAAAGCCTATACAGTCATTCTTGCGGCATAACCCACACCCAAGAATTTATTATAGCATTATATTTGTAAATTTACTTCTTTGAAGAAATGGAAATAAAATTATGAGTCATGAAATTGATTTTGATGAATTTGAATAGCTAACTGAAACAGAGAGTAAACCGAAAACCATCTGTATTATCAATGGAATTGAATGGAAGTATCAAATAGATTATACATCTAGAGCAGTATGCATTAAAAAAGCAGTAATCAGTGGCGATGTTGTAATCCCATCAGAGATTGAAAATTGTAAAGTCACAGAAATAGATGAAAGTGCATTTTCTGGTTGCGAAAGTTTGATGTTGTGCTTAAAAGAAAAAAACAATTGAGTTTTTTATATGTATCGTGGTTAATTTTGTCTGCTAAAAATTGAGTCTCTAAAAAATAATTAATATTTTGTGTTGACATTTGCAGGCGGATTATGATAAATTTTACGCATTCAGTTTGTTAATGAGCAGACTGGCTACATTATTCCGGTGTAGCGCAGCGGTAGCGCAGAGGACTGTTAATCCTTTGGTCGCCGGTTCGAATCCAGCCACCGGAGCCATTTTACCCCGAGGTCTTACTCAAGTAAGCTCGGGGTTCTTTTTTTCTAGCAAGGGAGTTTGTGATGAGTGAACTACAGCTTATGGGCATAATAAATGTGACGCCAGATTCTTTTTCTGTGCGTTGCGATAATAATGTGCCTGCCGCCCTTGCTACTGCCTGCAAAATGCTTGAGCAGGGTGCCGATATTATTGATATTGGAGGCGAATCCACTCGCCCAGGATATACTCCTATTGCTGCTGCAGAAGAAAAAGCCCGTGTAATTCCTGTAATTAGTGCTATTTTGGAGGCACGCCCTGATGCTGTAATTTCTGTTGATACGATGAAAGCAGAGGTGGCTGCTGCTGCCCTAGAAGTCGGTGCAAAAATTATAAATGATGTGTCTGGACTTTCCGATCCAAATATGGGGAGGCTTGTGGCAGAGTCTGGCTGCAAATATGTGTATATGCATGGCTTTGCCACACACAATGAAATCGCCAAGCTTTCAGATAGCAGGGAGTTATATTCTGGATACGAAGAATTTGCTCTACGCTTTATGGATGAGGTGAAGACAGGTGTTGAACGTGTCTTAGATAGTGGAGTGGCACGGTCTCAACTGATAGTGGATCCTGGCTTCGGCTTCTCTAAGCGTGGATTGGGTAATTTGTGGCTTTTAGACACTCTGCCACAGCTAATTGAGTGGCTTGGTGAAATACCTGTTCTAGTTGGGGCTTCCCGTAAGCATTTTGTATGCGATATTACTGGAGAAGCAGATGTTGTTAAGGCAAGCGTTGCTTTTGGCAAAATGGCAATAGAGCGTGGAGCAAAAATCCTTCGCGTACACGATGTTGCAGATTATATTATGCACTGCAATTAATGGCCAAAATTTATTCTACCATTTGTGTTTGCTTGCTGAAAAGCATTGTGGTGCATTCTATATAAAGTATAATCCTACAATTTTGCTTCAAATGACTGGATTAATATTTAGACGTTAAATCAATTTAAAGATTATTTTTAGATACAAATTGTATTATTCATTTAATTATGCAATTTTCATTGTGAATTTAGATTGAAGCGGTAATATTTTTTTTGATACAATTCCTTAAGTGGTAAACCATTTTAATATTTACTTTTTGAGGAATTCCAAATGAAAACAAAAAATATAGAAAAATCTCTTGTTTTAAAAACAAATAAAACAATGCTTTATTTTAAAAAGCTTGGCGATGTTTGGACTATGCCATATTTTGGCTCTCCTATTAAAAATACAGATCATATTGATGCAAACATCGGCTTGCAGTACTATGATGAAAAAACATACACCTTTAAAGATTGGAAGCAATTATTTGGTAACTATGGTTATTCCTTAGGAAAATCTACCCTAGAAACATATCCTGCTTATGGTTCAAATCAGTCAAATTATAATGATAAGAAATCCCTACTTAATGGACATGGTGGTGTTCAAGCAATTCATGCTGATGGAGAATGCTCCACTCAGTGGAAGGTTATTGGCACAAAAGTATCCACAGAGAAGGATGGCTCAGAGCATCTTGTAATTAAACTAAAGGATAAGGTATATAATTTCTATGCTACTCAGCACTATGTTACTCGCCCAAAATGCGATGTTGTTGAAACATGGGTTGAGCTTACTAATAAGGAAGAAGGTGCTGTTCGTTTGGCTCGTATGGATTCCTTTGCATTTGAGTTTATTGGTCTATCAAAGGATTGCTATGTAACCTCACTTACAGGCTCATGGGGTAATGAAGCAAATCTTTCAGAGGGCAAATTAGAGAATGGTCAGTCTATTGTACTATCATCAAACTCTGGTATCCATGATGCATGGGGCAACTCTCCATTCTTTATGGTAAGCTATGGCAAGGCAACAGAGACAACTGGTCGCGTTTTTGCTGCAGCTCTTGTTTGGTCTGGTGTTTGGAAGGGTCAGATTGCTCGCAAGTTTAATGACCAAGTTGAAATTTATGTTGGCGTGGATAATATGTCTGGAGCATATGTTCTTGATCCAGGAAAGAGCATCGTGCTTCCAACTGTTGTATTTACATATTCTGATGAGGGTAAGGGCGAGATTTCACGCCGTATGCACCGTTGGGCACGTACCTACCGCTTGCCAAATAGAGACAAGGTTCGTGACGTGCTTCTAAACAGCTGGGAAGGTGCTTACTTTAACTTTAACGAGCAAACACTTACAGATATGATGGATGGCGTTAAAGAATTGGGCGGAGAAATGTTTGTTATTGATGACGGCTGGTTTGGAGAAGGCGAGTTTGCTCGTAATCACGACCGCGTTGGTTTGGCAGACTGGTGCTGGAACTTTGAAAAGCTTCCACGTGGCATCAACTACCTTGTAAAGGAAGCAAAGAAGCGTGGTTTGAAGCTCGGTCTTTGGTTTGAGCCAGAGATGGCAAATACAGCAAGTGCATTTGTTAAAAAGCACCCAGAATGGATACTCTTTGAAAGAAAGCGTATGCTCCGTGAGGGTCGCGGTGGAACTCAGGTCGTTCTAGATATGACAAATCCAGAGGTGCGTGAGGCTATCTTTAAGCAGATTTGTAAGGTTCTCGATGATGCTAAGGGCTTGTCCTACATTAAGTGGGATGCAAATGCTGAGATTATGAATCCAGGTTCTGCATATCTTCCAGCAGATAAGCAGAGCAACTTCTGGTTTGAATTCCAGAAGGGAAGCTATGAGCTATTCTCAATGGTTCGCAAACGTTATCCTAAAATCGTAATTCAGGCTTGTGCTTCTGGTGGTGGTCGTGCAGAGCTTGGTGCACTTGGCTATGCAGATGAGTTCTGGGCATCAGATAATACAGATGCACGCCAGCGTATCTTCATCCAATGGGGACAGCAGCAGTTCTGCCCAGCAAGTGCAATGGCTTGCCATGTAACAGTAGTTCCAAATCATCAGACTCACCGCGTTACTCCATTGAAGTATCGCTTTGATGTGGCAATGTCTGGTCGTCTTGGCTTTGAGCTACATCCAAAGAATATGTCTGCAGAGGATGTTGCTTTTGCAAAGAAGGCTGTGGCAGAGTATAAGACCTTCCGTGAGGTTGTTCAGCACGGTGATCTATATAGACTCGCCAACCCATATGAAAACGATTATGCTTCTATTATGTATGCTTCTGAAGATAAGAAGAAGGCAGCTGTATTTGTTTGGGGCTTGAATCGCCTATGCTCAGGCAATTTCCCTGCACCAATCTTCTTGGATGGTCTAGATGAATCTCAGGTTTATTCCATCCGCGAAATCAATAAGGTAGATGATAGATCTCATTCCTTTATCGATGGACAGACTCTTGGCGGAGACTTGTTAAAGAAGCAGGGAATATTTGTTGCTTTGGCTGCTGAATATGATTCTGCTGTATTTGTTCTAGAAGCAAAGAAAAAGTAATCATATTGAGATAAAATAATTAGAGTTGAACCGAGTGGCATGCTGCTCGGTTCAACTTATTATTAAATATATTTTGTTGATTAATTCTGTAAATCATTATAGGTTGGGAAAAGCGATGAGTGATTCAAATGTATCAAATTGGGTTGTTAATTCTGGTGCCGGCACTTTAACAAATGGAGCTATTGTTATCTCCTATGAGGAAGATAAAAAGTGTTCTAATGGAATTGTCCTTAAGAAGGTTGTCAGCCATCCAGAAGGAGAGTGGACGCTCGATACCTTGCCACAAATTGAAGCAGATACGGGGCTTATCCCAACAGCTATTGGAAGCTCTTTCGTGGCATTTAATATGACACTTATCTCTTATTCTCTTCCAAAGAGCATTCGCAG
Source organism: Kiritimatiellia bacterium (assembly GCA_017481725.1). Taxonomy (GTDB): domain Bacteria; phylum Verrucomicrobiota; class Kiritimatiellia; order RFP12; family UBA3636; genus RGIG990. The sequence continues at coordinate 5,391 of JAFUOX010000037.1, forward strand.
GATTGGTGCCGCTGCATTTTTCCTTTGTAAGAAGATAAAGAATGTTCCTAACTTTCCTGCTGAGCTAGAGGAAATTGGTGCTGCCGCTTTCTATTATAATGAATCAGCAAATGGTGCATTAGTAATTCCTGCTGAAGTAAAAGTAATTGAGAAGGAAACCTTCTTCTGGTGTGCAAATATTAAAAGTATAGCTTTTGCTGAGGGCTCAAAGCTGGAGAGCATAGAAGAGCGCGCCTTTAAGCGTTGCACGGGTGCTAGAACGGGTGCCGTAGATTTTTCAGTCTGCCAAAATCTAAAGCGAATCGATGCTCAGGCATTTATGAATGTTGAGCCAGAGCGAGTTGTTTTTGGTGATGCATATAATAAGCGCAAGGCAGAAGAATATCTTGAAGCAGATAAGAAAACCGGCTATCCTAGAGCATCTACAGATTGGCTAGCAGGTGCCTTTGGTATTGGTGTACATTGGACAACTTGGTCAACAGATTTGAATGGCGAAAAGAATTCCTTTGATGAGGCTGTTGAAAAATTTGATATTCCTCGCTTTGTAAGCCAGCTTAAAGAGGCTGGAGCAGAATATATTATTTTTACCTCATCATGGGCAGAGCAACACCCACCTGCACCATGTCCAGCACTTGATAAAATCATCTCTGGCCGCACAACAAAGCGCAATCTTCTTTTAGAAATAGCTAAGGCACTTGATTCCGAAGGCATTCGCACAATTCTTTATTATAATCATGGCTGTAACACAGAGGATCCAGAGTGGATGAAGGCAGTTGGCTACACCGATAATCGATTGGAGGATTTTGGAAGAAATATAACCTCAATCGTCCGCGATTTATCATTAAGCTGTGGTAAGTATGTGAGCGGCTGGTGGTTTGATAGCTCAACCTCTGTGTCAAAGGCAGGCTCTGCATGCACATCTATTGTAAAGCTTGGCGATTACAAATACCCATTTGATGAGATTTCTTTGGCAGCAAAAGCTGGTAATAAGGATGCAATTGTTTCTATCAATTCTCAGGGCGGTTCATTTGTATATTCACCATGTCAGGAATATTTCAGCGGAGAAGAGTTGGTCTTCTTCCCATTGTGTGGCCGCACAAATGCACAGGGGATGCAAATGCACATCTGGCTAACAATGGATAATAAATATTGGGTACATCAAGGAAAGGAATTTGCATCATTGCGCTTCTCTGATGAAGAGCTTTCTAGATTCCTTGTCCGCCATAGGAATGATGGTTGTGCTGTAACTCTCAATGTTGATGTTGATCGCACAGGCTTACTTAACCCAACCTCTATTGAGCAGCTCGCCCGCATTAAGAAAAAGTAATTAGTTTTCGCATGGATAGTGTAAGATATTGTCTATAAATTCAATCTATACCATGTAGAATTATACATTTCCCACATAAGTAGATATATAATATGGTGCAAATTTATAGATAAACCCCTTAACCCCTTGCGTCATCCACAGTAAGTGTTGTTTTTCTCTATTTAAAATGCTATAATGCTTAAAAAAGAGCGGTTAGTTATTACTATAATATTTTTGTAATTAGGATAGGATATTCAAAAATGAAAATTAGTACTTGTAGCACTAAATCTAAATTGGCTATGTTGTTCTCTTTGATAGCCAGCGTTTCTATGTTACCAGCTATTGGCGAAGAGCTAGTAAATTTTAATGGTACATATACAGAGGAACCTCATCCAACACTTGCTGGCGTAAACATTGTCAAAATAACTTCCAATGGCACGCTTACCGTTGATGAGGACGTTAAGCTACATAGAATTCTCGTTGTTGCTGGCGGCGGTGGCGGCGGAATGGGCGGTGGTGCTGGTGGCCAAGTTATAGATTGGATTCCAGCGGAACCAACCATTTTGAAGCATGATGATGCTTATACTGCAGTTGTTGGTTATGGTGGCTTTAGAAGCAATCATGGAAGCCAGCAGGCTCGTGGACATAATGGATTCCCATCTTCATTCACCAGCTCTTCAATAAATATTTATACATATGGCGGCGGTGGTGGTAAAGGCTATAACAATACTGATGACCGTTGGTGTCCTGAAGATCCCAAAATATTTGGTAATGGCGGTGGTGGTGCAGCTAAGACAGCATCTCCGTATGTTGTTCCTGGAGAAGGTCCTGGTGTAGATGGTGCTTTTGGTGGAGGTAATGCCACAAATTATGGTTCTAGCGGCACAGGCTGCGGCGGTGCTGGCGGCGGTGCTGGTGCTGCAGGCCCTGGTGGGGATTCACAAATTCTTAATACCCAAAATAATAATGATGCAACTCAGGATGAGTTTGGAAATTATGAGCGAGCTGGTGATGGTGGCCCAGGTGTTATTTCTGATATTACAGGTGTAGCAATTTCCTATGGTGATGGAGGCGGTGGCGGTGTTCGTCGCTCAAACTTTAAGCATGGTGGCTTAGGTGGCCTAGGTAATGGTGGTCGCGGAGCTGGTTTATATGATGGAGCATTTACCCATGCTACAGAACCAACACCAAATTGTGGTGGCGGCGGAGGTGGTGCAGGATGGAATGCTGGAGGAAGTAGTTTCTTATCTACCCCTGGTGCCGATGGTGTAGTTATTCTTTTGGTTTCTAAGCTAGATACTGCAGAAGAGGTTAATGATAATCGTACTAGTGCACATGCATTTGGTGGCAATGTTTCATCCATAGAGGAAAAGGAAGCAAATACCACATATTTTATTCATGAATTTAGAGGTAGTGGTCAATTAGAGATAAATAGCCCAGTAAAGGCGGAGCTACTCCTTGTAGGTGGTGGCGGTGCTGGAGGTGCCCCAACTGGCGGTGGCGGTGGTGCCGGTGGTCTTATTCATATTGATACAATTTTGCTCCCTAAAGGAATTTATGATGTAACTGTTGGAGCAGGTGTAGACACTAATGGCGAAAATGGTGGCGACACTATACTTGTCAATGCAGATGAATCAATTAAGCTTGTTGCCTTTGGCGGCGGTGGCGGCGGCAATTATAGAAATGGAAATAAGAATATTCAAATAGGTAAGGCTGGTGGTAGTGGTGGCGGCGGCTCCTCAAACGCACTTGGTGGAGAGGCATTGCTTGACCCTCAGGGTAATCCTCAGGGTAATAACGGCGGTAGTGGTGTTTTAAATGGTTCAAGTTATACTGCTGGTGGTGGCGGGGGTGCTGGTTCTGCAGGAACATCAGCAACAGCTGGCTCTGATATCTCTTGCATCGGTGATGGTGGAGATGGTCTAGCATTTGATATTACTGGTGAACTACGTTATTATGCAGGTGGTGGAGGAGCAGGATTTTCATCTAGCGCAGGAGCCAATGGAGCTAAGGGCTTAGGTGGCTCTGGTGTCGGTGGAGATGGCGAATGTGCTTTTACTAGCTTTAGGCGATTAAGAGGTCATAATGGTCTGGATGGAACAGGCTCAGGCGGCGGTGGTGGAGGTAGATCTGCTAGCTCTACGGTAACAGGTGGCTTTGGTGGAACTGGTGTATTCATCCTACGCTATGGTGTTATATCTGGTCCAACCTACATAATAATTCGTTAACACTTTACAGCCCTGAATACGGTAGATGATTGCCGGATTCAGGGCTGATTTATATAAGGAGAGTGAATCATTGTTGTCGCTACCTTCTCGAGTGATACTCGAACTGCTCATTGCTTACGCTTCTGGTAGATTAGGAGTTTTAGAGATTAGGAGGTTGAACATGTTATATTCATACTCCTAACCTCCGAGCCTCCTTTCCTCCGAAAAACCACACTATGTGTGCTCCGCGTTTCGCCGAAGGCTCAAGCGAGAGCGACAAATCCGTGTACGCACCGCAGGTTGGAGCGTTAGTGCTCTGCGTCTCTATGGGCGAAAAAATGGAAATTAACAAGGTCAATAGACAAAGTAAATGCAACTATGGGTAGATTAAATGCAACATTTGTTTAAGTGTTGCATTTAGTTTGTCTTTTCACCTTAATATTTTTATTTTCGCAATCTTCTTGTAAATAATTTTAAAATATTATAAAATACATTTGTGTTTAAATCACAAGGAGATGCTTATGTCACACGAAGAGAAGAAGAATGAAATAGTAATATATCAACCAAATGAAATAATAAGGTTGGAGGTCGTGCTCCAAAATGAAACTGTTTGGTTGTCCCAAAGTCAAATGGCTGAACTTTTTGGATGTAGTGTAGATAATATAGGTTTGCATCTAAAAAACATATATGACATAGAAGAATTATCTAAAAAGGCAACTGCCGAGGAATTCTCGGTAGTTCGAGTAGAGGGTGGAAGAAAAGTTAGAAGAAAGATAATATTATATAATTTAGAAGCTATTATTTCTGTTGGGTATCGCGTAAATACAATTTTAGGTGTTCGCTTTAGACAGTGGGCAACGGCTGTTTTAAAAGAATATCTTTTAAAAGGGTACACCGTAAATGCTAGAATTTCAATCTTAGAAGATAAAATGCAAAAAAGTATTGTTATGCATGAAAATCGGATAGCTAGTCTAGAAGAGAAGGTAGATTTCTTTGTGCAGACCCAAACACCACCACTCCAGGGCGTATTTTTTGAAGGACAACTTTGGGATGCCTGCTCGCTTGTAGAAAAGCTCATTTCTCGTGCGCAGAAATCCATTCTTCTCATAGACAGCTGGGTCAGCATAGAGACACTTGATATGCTAGCTAAAAAGAGGAGTGGGGTAGCAGTAACAATAGTCACCTCAAAACGCGGCAACAAGCTAGCCACCTCAGATATTTCCAAATTCAACACCCAATATCCACCGCTTACCATTAAAGAAAGCGAGGCATTTCATGATCGCTTTCTTATCTTAGACAACAAAGAGTTATACTTAATAGGCGCCTCACTTAAAGACTTAGGCAAAAAGTGCTTTGCCTTTACCAAAATGGATAGCTCTCAAATCCAGTCTATTGCCGTAAGGGTATAGACGCGCTCCATTTGGCGTCACGTGCATCACGCTCGCATCGCGCGCCATCGCGCGTCCAAATTCCTGCATTGCAATCAACCTACATGTTTTGCTATAATTACTAAGTAATTATAAAAAATGAGGTTTTAATTGTATGAATGTAAATGGTGTAGTTGATATCTACGATAGTACGCTCCGTGATGGTGCCCAAGCTGTTGGCATCACATTCTCTCGTACTGGGAAGCTGAATTTTGCTCATAAGCTTGATGAGCTAGGTGTCTCCTATATTGAGGGAGGGTATGCAGGATCCAATGAGTCAGATATGCAATTCTTTAAGGATATTGCTAAGGAAACTCTTTCAACAACTAAAATTGTTGCTTTTGGCTCAACCCGTCGTGCAGGTATTAAAGCTGCTGCCGATCCATTTATAAACGCTTTTCTTGCTGCTGAAACAGAAATCTGCTGCCTCTATGGTAAAACATGGATGCTCCATGTGACAGATGTTTTGAAGACAACAGCAGAAGAAAATTACGACATGATTTGCGATACAATCTCGTTTTTGCGTGAGCATGGGCGTCGTGTATTTTTTGATGCAGAGCATTTCTTTGATGGCTATAAGGATAATTCCGAATTTGCAATGAAAATGCTCAGTGCTGCTGTTGCTGCAGGGGCAGAAAATATCACCCTATGCGATACAAATGGCGGCTCGCTTCCTCACGAGATTTTTGAAATTTCTAAGCTTGTTGCTTCAACATTCCCTAATGTGCAGGTAGGTATCCATGCACATAATGATTCAGGAATGGCTGTTGCAAATTCGATTGAAGCAGTGCGTGCAGGAGCAAGCCTCATACAGGGCTGCATCAATGGCTACGGAGAGCGCACTGGCAATGCTAATCTAACAACAATTATACCAACGCTTGAACTAAAGCTTGGTGTGCCTTGCATTACAAAGGGTAGGCTTTCAGACCTTCGTTCTGCCTCGCTATATGTCGATGAGCTAGTAAACCAAAATCCTGATTTGCGCGCTCCTTATGTTGGTGAAGCCTCCTTTAGCCATAAGGCAGGTGCTCATGTGGCTGGAGTGCAGCGTAATCCAAAAACCTTTGAGCATATTGAGCCTACATCAGTTGGAAACGAACGCCGCATCCTTGTGAGCGAATTATCTGGTGGCTCAAATGTTCTTTATCGCATGAAGCAAATGGGTGCAAGCTTTGAGGATGTTAGCAAGGATGATGTAAAGGCGGTACTTGCTGAAATCAAGGCAAAGGAAAATCAAGGCTACACCTTTGAATCTTCAGATGCTTCATTTAAAATGCTTGCTCAAAAAATTCTCAATAAGCATAAAGCATTTTTTGAGCTTGAGGGCTTCCGCGTGATTGTTGAGAAAAACGGAATGCAGCAGCCTTGTATTTCTGAGGCAACAATTAAGGTTAAGGTTAATGGAGAAATTGAGCATACAGCAGGTGAGGGAGAAGGTCCAGTTGAAGCACTTGACGTTGCACTTCGTAAAGCACTCTCTCGCTTCTATCCAGAGATTGCAGATGTTGTCTTGAAGGACTATCGTGTGCGTATCCTTAATCCAGAGGATGCAACAAAAGCAGTCACTCGCGTGCTTATTGAATCCTCAGACGGAAATTCGCGTTGGGGAACGGTTGGTGTATCACCAAATATTATCGAGGCGTCTTGGCAGGCGCTTGTTGATTCAGTTGAATTTAAAATGTTTGAAGACGAAACAAAAAATAATGTGGAGTAAAAATGAAAACTTATATTGCAGTAGATCTTGGTGCTGGTAGTGGCAGAGTAATCGCTTCTTGCTTTGATGGAGAGAAGCTAACAATGGAGCAGCTTAATCGTTTTGATAATACACCGATTGAGCTTAATGGCCACTTGTTTTGGAATGTTTCAGCATTATTAGAGGGAATTCGTGCGGGCTTGCGAGCTGCAGTTGCAAAGTATGGTGATACAATCGCTTCTGTTGGTGTAGATACATGGGGTGTAGATTATGTTCTGTTAGATAAGCAAGGTCGCTTGCTATCTCTTCCATATATCTATCGCGATTGCCGTAACACAACAGAGCAGATGGATAAGGTCTATGATATTCTTGGTCGCCGTGAACTATACAATGCCACAGGCACACAGTTTATGACCTTTAACACAATCTTTCAGCTCTTTACAGAAGCAGAGCAGGAGGATTCCTTCCTACCAAAGGCAGATAAGCTTTTGTTTATGCCTGACTTTATTAACTATGCACTTTGCGGAAAAATTGCAAATGAAGCAACTATTGCAAGCACAACACAGCTAATCAATGTAAACACACGTGACTGGGATACAGAGCTTATGGCTAAGCTAAATATTCCTGCCCGCCTTTTCTCAAAGCCAACTCCTCCTGGTACTGTGCTTGGAAATATTAAAGGCATTCCTGGCCTAGAGAATGTACCAGTAGTGACAGTTGGCTCGCACGATACAGCATCAGCTGTTGCATCTGTTCCTGCAAAGTCAGACACATGCTGGGGCTACCTTGCCACAGGCACATGGGCGCTTATGGGCGTAATTTCTGATAAGCCAATTCTTTCAGATTTGTCTTATGAGTATTCTTATACGCACGAGGGTGCAACAGACGGACAATTCCGCTATCTAAAGAATTGCACAGGCATGTGGTTGGTGCAGGAGCTTCGCCGCGCATGGAAGGCAAAGGGCGAAGAGGTAAGCTTTGATGAGCTAGAGGCTGAGGCAGCAAAGTCTGAGCCATTCAAGTATCTAATTGATGCAGATTTCTCTGAATTCCAATCACCAGGCAATATGCCAGAAAAGATTCAGGCATATTGTAAGGCAACAGGTCAGCCTGTTCCTCAGACAAAGGGTGAGCTATATCGTGCAGCTCTTGAGGGTATTGTAATGCGCTACCGTAAGGTTTGGAAGGAGCTTGAAGCTCTAACTGGTGTGAAGCGTAATGTTCTGCACATGATTGGCGGAGCAACAATGGATAAGACACACTGCCGCATGACAGCGGATGCTCTAGGTATTGATATTACCTGCGGTCCAGTAGAAGGAGCAAGCATGGGTAATGTTGTTGCACAAATGGTTGGTCTAGGGGATTTGCCAAGCTTTGATGCAGGGCGCGACCTAATTGGCGCTTCAATCGAGAAGACAACTTGGACTCCTGAGCCAGCCGGTGTTGCTGCATGGGCAGAGGCTGCTGAGCGTTGGGAAAAGCTTTGCCTAAATTCCGCAAAATAAGACGGAATTGGAGAAGTGGAGCAATTGTCAACAATCAACTAACAAATGCCACAATAAAACAATTTTAATTGTGCAGTATTGAGGTGAAATGATGAAAAAATATTTTATTCCACCAACAGGAAATTTCTATAAAGCAAATTTACATTGCCACACCACCTGCTCTGATGGTGCAATGACCCCTGAGCAGGTGAAGGAGCGCTATATGTCTCTTGGTTATTCTGTAATTGCATATTCAGATCACAATGTGATGATTGATCACTCTGATTTGAATGAAGAGAATTTTCTTGCTCTTACAGCATATGAGGTAGATTTAATTAGCCGAGATGCTCATAGAGAGTGGTTTGCAAATAAACTATTTCACCTCAATATGATTTCACCAAAGCCAAATGAGAATAGAGTTGTTTCTCCGCAAATCAATGAAAGGGGAGAGCACCGTGATGTTCCAAGCATCCTTCCTCCAATGCGCTATGTTTATAACACAAATTTTATAAACAAGCTTATTGAAGCAGGAAATTCTGCTGGCTACCTTGTGACACTAAACCACCCAACATGGTCCAATCTTGATTACAATGACTATAAGGATTTAAAAGGTCTTTGGGCAATGGAAATCAATAATGGAGGGTGTTACGCAGAGGGACGCCCAGATGACCCTAATGTCTATACACTAATGCTTCGTGCAATGGGCACTAAGCTTTTTGCAGTAGGTACAGATGATAATCACAACAATTTGCCTCAGGAGCATCCAGAGCATCATTGTGGGCAGGCATGGATCAACATTCGTGCAGAAAAATTAGATTACGATACAATTTTTAATGCACTTAAAAATGGAGATTTTTATTCCTCAGACGGACCAGAAATTTTTGATTGTTACTATGATGATGAGGGAAAGGCGGTTCATATTAAGTGCTCACCAGCACAGCGCATCTATGTGACATCCTCAAGTATTTCTGCAACACTAGCAACACCTCAAAAGCTTGGCGAAACAATTACTGAAGCAGTAATTTCTTTGGAGAATAGACCAATCGCCGACTTTATTCGAGTGACTGTTGAAGATACAACCCGCCATTTAGCACATACAAATGCAATTTGGATTGATTAGATTAAGTATTTTTTTAGGTAAAATAAAATGGCAATAACTGAATGGAATTTACGTGGCCGCTCCAATGGCTGCTGCAATTGTGATAGAGTCTTTGAGGATGGAGAAAAAATCGTTTCAACTGTTGCAATTACAGCATCAGAGGGCATAGCTTCAATAGTTGAAAAGCTTTTAGGTGCAAAGGAAGGTAAGGAGCTTCCGGAGTACATCCGCCTTGATTTTTGCAAGGACTGCAAGAAGACCCTGCCACAGGGTGCAATTATTAGTCAGTGGCAGAGTGTATATGTTGCACCAGAGCCACCAAAGCCAGAGGCATTGCCTCGTGAGACGGCTGAGTCCTTGCTTCGCAAGCTAATCGAGGGTGAGGATAATCCTGACAATATTCCTGTAATATTTGTTCTAGCAGTAATGCTTGAGCGAAAGAAAATATTGATTGAGCGCACAGTGCGTCATTTGTCTGACGGCTCACTCATGCGCATTTACGAGCACAAGAAGAATGGCGAAGTAATTTTCATTACAGACCCAAATCTTTCCCTAGAGCAAATTCCAATCGTGCAGCAGCGCGTAGCAGATTTGCTTGCTCCACCTTCTCCACCAGTTCCAGAGCCAGCACCTGAGCCTGAGCCATCCACAGAATCAGCGAATAACGAATAACACAAGCACACACCTATTTGTGTATCACATACACGGATTTGTCGCTGTCGTTTGAGCCTGCGGCGCGAACACAAATATGCACAAATATGCACGGATAAGTTAGTTTACACGGATAAGTGTATTTGAACGCTCTCGCTCTAGCCTTCGGCGAAACACGGAGAATAAAGAGAACGGAAACACGGTGGGGGTTTGGGGGGTTATTGTAATAAGTACTTGCAATTCTCCTTTGTCCTCCTTACTCCGTGTTAGGCGTAAGCAATGAGTGAAACGATTTAAACGCTCTCGCTATAGCCTTCGGCGAAACACGGAGCACACGTAGTGTGGTTTTCTGGAGGAACGGAGACACGGAGTGGCTTGCCACGCAACATGAAGCTATGCTTCGCTTCATAGCACGTATGTGCTGCTTCATCCCCAAAACTCAACTATCAAACTCGCCAACTCGCATACTCGCAAACTTGCAAACTAATTCAATTCTTGTACGGTTTTAAAGTTTGACAGTTTGATAGTTTGACAGTTTGACAGTGAGGATGAGGGTGGCTTTGCCGCCCGGTGTTGCTGGGGCTCAAGGAGGCAAGGTGCTAACCTTGCCTCCTTGAGCTTCATGTGCTGCTTCATACACCTCTATGTGTTTATGCATTGCTTCACGTCTAACGTCCCATATTTTGGTGAAAATACGTGGTTTTGAACTTCGCACTTCTAGCCATCACGTTCGTTCTGCACACCGTGCGCACCAAAAATTTTTTTTAATTTTTAGGATACTTTTGTATTTGATTATGTTATAATACGCATAGTTGGGTTGATGTAAGGATTGTTGTTAAAATAATATTAATGAAAGGAATAAAAAATATGAAACACTACGTATTCGATTATATTGCTGAAAATAAAGACACAAAATTAGTTGGAGTAGATGCATTTTCTAAGAAGGATGCTATCAAAAAAGCACAAGAAAAGATCGGTCCAGATTGTTGGTTAATCAAGAACTCAATCATTTCCTATAGCTGTATCAATAAGTAATAAAATAAAAAATGATTTCTCTTCCTTCGGGAAGGGAAATCAATTCCTCTTTAATCATCAAAACGTAGATTGCAAGACTAAATGCACGATTTTTTATTCCTCTGTTAACAATCTTCAGTAAATGCAGGGGGGATGTAAACTCCATACACTTCACTTCTTTGAACATTTGTCTAGCAGATTTTCCTCCGAATTTTTGTCTAGGATAATCGTTCACAAAGTCATTGATTTTCATAAGTTGTTTCTGCGATATAGAAGACAATTTTCCATGTCCAATAAATCTTCTAATTATAGCATGATTTCTTTCATTTCTGGCTCTTTGATTGCTGCAATACGAATCGGCATAAAAGTGTAATTTGCAAAAGAAAATATATGTTAAAATTTAAAATATTAGGACAAATTTCAGTTAAAATATGTTATAATATAAATATAAAATAAAACAAACAACAATAAATTAAAAATTTAATTTAACCAATGGAGAGAGTATGAATCTAGATGCAGTCAGGGAATATTTGGCAAGACTTCCTTTACAATTAAATGGTAGAAATAACCAAGGTATACAAGTAGATGGTAGAGATAACAAAGTTGCTTTATTTAGTGTAAATGGTGTGTTTGATATTGAGTTATCAATATTACAACAAAGATTCGGTTGTTATAACAGTCCATGTATTCGGTTTTTCATTTATTCGCATCGCAGGCCTGAAAATGGAGCTATTGGGCGTGACGCTATTGGGCATGACGCTATTTGGCTTGGCGCTATTGGGTTTTGGTTAAGGGAAAGATTCACAGACTATTTAACGTTGCAACAAATTAACTTAGATGAATATGGAGAAAGAGTACATCCATCTTTTGGTGGAGATGTGGAAGGTCATGTTTTAGGCATTATTGTAAGAGGAACAGAGAATTGGCAAGAACTCGCTAATTTTGATGATAATGTGCAGACTAATATAGAGAATATTTACAATATTTTACAAGGTTTTTTTGATGAAATTAATGGTATTAATGCTAATGTCCTTGAAAATGAGATTAGACAATATAACGAAAATCACTTAGAGGACTATAATATTTATATTACTCCTAATATTAATATTACACAAAACCGACCTAATCAACCAGTTGGAACTGAACCACCAGATCAAGTTGTAGCAGATACTCGAGTAACAAACATTGATAAACCACATAATCTAATATATTTTGGTGCACCAGGCACTGGAAAAAGTTATCAATTAAATGATGATTTAGGAAGAAACTTTAGAGAAAACATTGGAGAAAACATTAGAGAAAACTTTGAACGCGTAACATTCTATCCGACATATTCCTATGCCCAATTTGTAGGGACATATAAGCCAGTTATGGTTCAAGGTAACACTGGCAATAATAACGATAATACTCGCAGGGAAGAAATAGCTTATCAGTTTGTTCCTGGTCCATTTCTTCGTGTGTTGACTAAAGCAATAAATAATCCTGACACAAATTATTGTCTAGTTATAGAAGAAATTAATCGTGCAAATGCAGCAGCCGTATTTGGTGATGTCTTTCAATTGCTAGACCGTAATCCTGAAGGAATAAGCGAATATTCAATTGCAGCCTCCGAGGATATTAAAAAATATCTTGAAACTCAAAATATTGAAATAGAAACGTTATCAATTCCCCAAAACATGTATATTTGGGCTACAATGAATAGTGCAGATCAAGGTGTTTTTCCTATGGATACTGCATTCAAACGCCGTTGGTCTTTTGAGTATATAGAAATCAATAATGGAGATACAGGTGTTTGTAATGAGTGGGAAATAGAAGGATCTGACATTAATTGGAATGTTTTTCGAAAATTTGTAAATGGACTTCTTTCTTCATTTGATGTTAATGAAGACAAATTGATGGGACCATATTTTGTCAAAGCAGATAATGGAACTCATATTTCTGAAAATTCGTTTGCTTCTAAAGTTCTAATGTACCTATGGGAAGATGCGGCACGTATGTTCCGAAAAAATATTTTTGGAGCAGAAATCAAAACGTACTCTAAATTAGTATCAGAGTGGGATACTAATAAAATTAAAATCTTCGATAAATGCAAAAGCAAATGGGAAAACAATGGCGAATTATCGGATTTATATAATATTATGAACCCTCAAGGAGATAATCAACCAGGTGAAAACACTGCGGATAATGCAGGGATTTAAAATTAGTGGTTGACTTAAAGTAAATAAGTGTGAAATAGTTATTAAAAATAGCTTTTCTTACTTTGTATGTGTTTTCTTGGAATATAAATATGAAGTTAATCTACCTTATAGAAGGAAAAAATTACCAATCTTCTGTTTTTGAGTCTCGCGATTTTGCAAAGCGACTGCGAGATTCAATAAATAAAGAATTTGATTCAATTGTTGTTAAAGAAAATAACAACGGATTTGTATTTCATTATATTGGTCTCTATGATTATGTAGATAGTGCTACTCAAAAAAATTATACTTTCTTTTTTGTTCCTAAATTTATTAATGATATTAATAACTTTAATGAAAACGATAATGAAAACGATAGAAATGCTGTAATTAGAAATGCTGTTATTCTTGCAATTGACCGTTATAATAAAGAACAGAATAGTTTGACAGAACAAACAGACTCTTTAGATAAAAAACGTGAAAGCGTCTTAGAGCTCGCTGTTCGATTTCTTCGCAATTATTTAGAAAATGGTCTTTATATTGTTCATAAAAATGAATTAGAATTAAATGGACAAGGTGAAATAAATTGGGAGACTACAATTGAGCAATTTGATCCTGTAATTATTAAAGGGCGTCCATATTATTTGGATTATATGACTGAACAAGCATATTCAGATGAGAATCATTATATAACTCAATTACAAAAATGCTTGATTACTGTTTGGGGGAGTAAATTAGAAAAATTAGGGTTGGCTTCTGTTCTCAGAGTAAATGTTCCTTTACTTAGCGAGGATAGCCTAGATTATTTTGGCGATTCCGATTATCAAATATCTCAGATTAACAAGGAACTAAATGTTACGTTTGTTACAAAATCAAGAGAGACTTTGAAGCTTATGAAGGAATTAATTCAACGTTTTTCTGAAAACGAAATTAACAATCATGAGTCTTTATCTTTTGGTATGACAGGAGTAGAGCACCTTTGGGAAAGAGCATGTGCTGAGGTTTTTCGCTCAGAATTGGATAAAAAAATTAGTGAATGTGGGATAAATTCATCTCGGTTTGGAAATAAAACCTTTCGTGAATATATGCCAAGCGTCTTTTGGAAAAAAGATCGCGAAAGCAGGTGTATTAGTAAAGCTGATGGGTGGCGACTTGATTTTATAAGATATTTTAATCAAAAATTAGTTATTCTAGACGCAAAATATTATAGTGTAAATTGGAATGATGATGGAAAAATAGAGGGGCAACCAGGAATACCAGATATTGCAAAGCAAATGTTTTATCAAATGGCATTTAAAGATTTAGTTGATAATCCAATTAATACAGTGACTGGTTTTGTTAATGCCTTTCTTTTCCCATACAATGGTAATGAAATAACAATTTCTGAAACAGTGACATTAGGATATGATGAAAACAATGCAGCAAGTGCTTTTAGTGACATCCACCTATTTGCTGTTCGTATTCCAGGTATTAGCTTGCTTGAAAAGTATGGTAACTTCGAATATGATGAAGATGGGTTTAAAAAAATAGTTAACTTTACTGCAAATTCACTTCAGCCACCGAACTAAAAACACCGGAGTAGTTATGTCTAGATATTTTACAAAATCCGTTTTTAAGGAAGCAATGGGGTGTTTTCTATCAATGCTTATTTGATGATGGCAGATAAGCTGCAGACTGCAGATAGTGATGGATTAAATCAATATTTTAAAATTATAAAAGTGAATGGTAGAACAAGTGTTGAATGTCAGCCAGAAGGTGAAAACTTAAAAGAAGTTCAACATATTTGACCCTATTTGATATAGATGAGATTTGTGATGTTATAATTGATGGTACAGCACCCAAGCAGAGAGATTATTTATACGGATTTATTTACTGAATTTGTTCTGGTTTGTATTGTAATCAAAAACATCTTCTATGGCATTGCCATACTACCAAAATATGAAGCCATACGAAAGTGTCGTATTCCAATTTTCTCATTATATTATAGAGAGTGATAATGGAGGAGAAACCTACACGATTCGCAACGCAGATCAATGGATTAATGAATCTACTGAGTTTCCTAATTTTGAATTTGTAAGAAAACATAATTCTGAGACAAATCCGCTGTCAATTACTTGAGAGAAATGTTCAGAAAGTTAAGAAAGAATTAGTTTAAGCACTTTACCGTTATGTTGAATTAGATTCACTAGCTATGGTATTTACTTGGGAATTCTTTAACGATATGGTAAATGGGCCGAAATAGTATGATTATATTAAAGCGCTCCCTCGACTTTCATTTCACTGCAAGTCATGACGCGTCGTGCCTGTTTGCACATTACCATTATTTTTGATTGTTGTATTGTTGATCGTTTCCCCATAGTCCTTTCCCAGAAATTTTTTTTAATTTTTTAGGACAAATTTATAATTGACTATGGTATATTAATAGACATAGTTAAGGAAAGGATTAGAAATATGAAGGATAATGAGTTGAAGCTTAAAGAACAAATTAAATTTTTAAAAGAGGTATCAATGTCCCATGATGCTTTAGCACAATTTGCTCTTGGAATGTGTTACTTAATTGGATATGGTGTAAAAAAGAACATCAAGAAATCAGTAAAGTTGCTTCTGGAAGCAGCTGCTAATGGCCACGAAGAAGCTCAAATTGCTATGGGTGCATATTATTCTGATGGATTATATGTCACACCAGATATAGAAGAATCAAATAAGTGGTATAAACTTGCTGCAGAACAGGGTAGTGCTTATGCCCAGTGGTGTGTAGGTGTGAATTACTACAATGCACAACGTTATGCAGAAGCAGTTGAGTGGTTCAGCAAAGCAACAGAACAAAATTATCCAGCAGCCATATATTATTTAGCATGCTGTTATAAGAATGGTTTAGGAGTAACCAAAAATCTTACTATTGCTTATAATTTGTTTTGTAAGGCTGCTTCTCTAGGAGATTATTTATCACAAAGATATCTTGAAAAGTACTACCGTTGGTGTTTAACAAAAAAAGCAATAATTTAATTTTGTTAAATAAATATTTTATGAAACAGACACAAAATAGGGGGTAATATGACAGATAATGAATTAAAAAAAAGAACGTTAACAAGAGAAGATCGCTTGGCAGGATGGGTGACAGCGACAGAATACTTGAAGCTTGCAGAAAGTGAAGCTCTTATAGATAATGGCGACTATGATAAGGCTATTGAATTACTTGTTCCGATTGCCGAAAAAGATTGTTTGCAGGCGCAGGTTATGCTAGGCGCTCTCTATTTTGATGGCGGACATGATTGTTGTGATTCGGAAAAATCATTCGAATGGTTTAAACGCGCTGCAGAATTTGGTGATGCACATGCACAATTTTGTCTTGCCAACTGTTATAACTACGATAAGGAAAATTCTTTTGAAGCATTTAAATGGTATTATAAATCTGCTGAACAGGGATATGGACCTGGAGAATTAAACCTAGGCCATTGTTATGCTCAGGGATATGGTGTAGAAAAGGATCCGGTTGAAGCAGTAAAGTGGTATCATAAAGCTGCGGAAAAAGGATTTTTTTTGGCCTTTAAATCTCTAGCAAATTGCTATGCCAATGGTGTTGGGGTAGAGAAGGACGAAGTGGAAGCCGCCAAATTGGAAAAGGAAGCAGGAATAGCCATCAAAGAGGGAATAAGACGATTTGTTTCCATTCCCTCTCATAATTTAAAAATAAAAAAAGATAAATGATAAGAGTTGGGGAAAGAGAGAGGTGGCAAGGTGCTAACCTTGCCTCCTTGAGCCCCAGCAACACCGGGCGGCAGAGCCTCCCTCATCCCCACTGTCAAACTGTCAAACTCGCCCACTGTCAAACTATCAAACTTTCTAGCCTTAAAACCGTACAAGAACTGAGTTAGTTTGCAAGTTTGCAAGTTTGCGAGTATGCGAGTTTGATAGTTGAGTTTTGAGGATGAAGCAGCACATGCGTGCTATGGAGCTCATAAATGAGCATGAAGCGAAGCACAGCTTCATTTTGCGTAGCAAGCCTCCGCATCTTAATAGTCTTCTGGGCGAGGACACTAGAGGATGAGATTTGCCAATTGCTTCGAAAGAGTAGCAATAGTCAAGGCAAAGCTCATTCCGCTAGTGTATTTTACGGCGTCATGTCTCTGCGGCCTCAGCGTCTCTGCGTCCCTTCTTCGCACTTTTAGCCACCACATGCATCACGCAAGCACGCTGGAAGAGTATGGAGAAGCGACTTCCAGTCGCTTTACGTGCGGTAGCACGCTTCAAAAGTGCGAAGGTTAGACGTTAGACTTTAGACGGTTGAATGACGTTAGACGCGAGACAACCGATAGACAATTAGACGTGAGACGTTGAACGGACGATTAGACAGTCAGACGAGAGACCATCCAACGCGTTGACACGCGTTCCGCAGGCGTTGACACGCCATTTTGGACATGAGACATGAGACGCGAGACATGAGACAAGGACTAGAGACCAAAAGACGATTAGACGCGAGGATTGAGAAAGGCGTTTCACTTCAATGGTTTTCTATCGTCTAAATGTCTCACGTCAAAACCTCTCGCGTCTCGTGTCTCATGTCTCATGTCCAATGCTCGCATGTCAATGCGATGCGGCGTCTAATTGTCTCTCGTCTCACGTCAGAGAAATCTCAACGTCTAATGTCTATCGTCACTGCGTCTAAACGTCTAATTGTCTCATGTCAGCGTTGTCTCGCGTCTAACGTCCTTGCGATAGCAAAAAATTATTTGCTTCACGTCTAACGTCTCATATTTTTGGTGAAAATACGTGGTTTTTTGACCTAATCCCATCTTCTATTTAATTATGCAATTTTTCCGTCAAAAAAAATTTATTTTTTAGAATACTTTTATAATTGATTATGTTATATTAATAGACATAGTTAGGAAATATTTAAAAGGAGTAATAATTATGGAATATGAAATTAAGAATAAGGTGTCTGCATACACTGTAGCAGATATAATTAATAATATGGTTCTAATACCAGAAGATAAAGAGTATAATCACCCTTTGTATCTAATAAGCGCTTATCTGGTCACACAAGCACAATGGAAAGCCGTAATGGGAAATAATCCATCGTATTTTACAGGCGAAGAGCTTCTTCCTGTAGAAAATGTCTCTTGGGTCGATTGTCGTAGTTTTATTGATAAACTCAATCAAACACATGAAGTTAAAGAGGCTGGTTTGGTGTTCCGTTTGCCATCTATTAATGAATGGTACAATGCTCTTGATCTGAGCAGTCGTGACTACGATTCTCTATCACAAGAGGAACGAAATAAGCTTGTAGATGAGCAGGGTTGGTGTTCAGAAAATTCTGGTACTGTGACTCATCCAGTAGGACAAAAGAAACCAAACAAAAGAGGTCTATACGATATGATTGGAAATGTCATGGAATGGACAGATTCGTTCCGCCTAGATAACGGCGTTTATATTTGCGGTACTTACTTCGATGATGAAATAGAAAATTTTGATCCGTTTAGAGATAGTTGGTTTGAACCTGATGAAGAACTAGGAAAACAATCTTGGGAAGTACAAGATTGTCGTGTAGGGTTTCGTCTTGTTGCAGAGAAAGAGGAGGATTATTTAGCACGTACGAAAGAGGTAGATTTAGATGGGATTAGTATCAACTGTTTCAGAAAAAATTCATAATACTAAAAACGGTGCATATAAGCCCTATTTTGGAGCGCACTTTCGCTACCATACGCCCATCACACATACTCTGCGTCTCAGCGTGGGGCAAGAGCCAACAAAGAGGCCGGTGAAATATTTAGATGCATATTGGTGAAAAAATTAACATTTGTCTTGCTTTTAATTTTTTAAAAGATATAATTACGGCATATTTTTAAAAATACAAGCTGTATTTAACATCAAGAGTTAGCCAAAATTGGCTATGCCAACCGAGTGAGAACACCACGGTGGACAGAAGGATGCGTTCGCAATAGCGAAAAAATGTTCTCAAGCATTAAATGCTTTTCGCGAATTCCTTCCCTTGATGGTATTATGAAAGGGAATAAAAATGATGACATTCGAAGAATTCGTA
>JAFUOX010000038.1 GCA_017481725.1 Kiritimatiellia bacterium
AAGGCAACTTCCAAGCGCTAGTGTGTACGACAACAAGAAGGCAGAGACGCGGAGCTACTAAACGTGGTTGCTAAAAGTGCGAAGTGGGACGTTAGACGCGAGAATGGAGAAAAAACCAATTAACTCTACCTGAATTCTTCATTCTTCATTCTTCTTTCTTCATTTATTATAGTGCATCGCCTCCGCATCTTAATGAACTTCTAGGCGAGGACACTAGAGGATGAGGTTTGCCCAATTGCTTCGATAGATAAAGCGATAGTAAAGGCAAAGCTCA
Source organism: Kiritimatiellia bacterium (assembly GCA_017481725.1). GTDB lineage: Bacteria > Verrucomicrobiota > Kiritimatiellia > RFP12 > UBA3636 > RGIG990. The sequence continues at coordinate 275 of JAFUOX010000038.1, forward strand.
TTCCGCTAGTGTATTTTTCGGCGGCACGGCTCTGCGACCTCTGCGGCCTTTGCGGCTCTGCGACCTCTGCGGCCTTTGCGTCTCTGCGTCCCTTTGGAATCACGTGCATCGCGCTCGCGTCCCATTTGGCGTCCCGTGCATCCCACTGGCACGCTGAAAGAGTATGGAGAAAGGGGCTTCAGCCCATTTGCGTGCCTAGAGCATCCATTGTGGCTTTATACCCACAATCAATTAGTTCATCTGCCTTTGAGAAGTTTAGCGGATTAAAATTCTTTTTTAAAGGCTCGATAACAATATCCTCTTCAAGCGTATTCACAGAAGCCTTAACAGCCATTTTTTCAACCATACGCCAAGTTCTATCAATAACACCCATTATATTAGGTGAATGAGCAGAGACAGCCACATGCTCCTCCTTAACATTAGGAGTAATATTTATAGCGATAACCTTAGTTGCTCCTAGCTTATGCGCCAAAGCAACAGGCACCGGATCAACAAGCATTCCGTCAACTAAAAGTTTAGTTTCATCTACTACAGGAGTAAATATGCCAGGAATAGAGATAGAAGCACGTATTGCCGATAAAACCTTTCCAGAAGTAAATTCCACCGCCTGCTCAGAATATAAATCCGTTGCAACTGCTCCATATTTTATAGGGAAGTCTTCTATATTAACATCAGGGACAAAACGAGAAATAACCTCCATTGCCCGTTTACCCTCCAAGAGGCCGCTAAAATCAAAAAATCCCTTCCCTTTTCGCATATTGCCAATAGATGGAAATCTAACTTCCATTAAAAGGGATGCAGCCTCAACCAGAGTAAGCTTATGTGCAAATTTTTCTGCTGCATCAACTGTGCCAGCAGCATAAATTGCAGCGGCAACAGAACCAATACTTGTTCCCGTAACAACCTCAGGTTTTATTCCAAGCTCATTAAGAGCTTTAATAACACCTATGTGACTCCAGCCACGTGCAGCACCACTACCAAAAGCAATACCAAGGACTTCCTTTTGTCGCTTTTTTAAAGGTGCCCGGTGCGATAAAGCTTTTTTAATTGAACTTAAGCTCATACTTGTTATTATAGTACATAAAAATGAAAAAGGCGTGAACCTTTCAGCTCACGCCTTTTTTTAAGAATTAGTTGCTCTTGCGACCCTGAGTACCAACCTTGCTGTCGCGAGCCTTCTCATGTGGACGTAGGCTGCGGCAAACCTTGCCAGCTTCCCAGATTTCGCTGCTGCCCATCTCGTCTAGCTGAGCATCAAGCTTTTCCTTATAGTCAGGAGCACCGCAGTCACGGATAACTTCCTTACACTCTGTTCCAGTGATAACGCTCTTGTATAGCTGCTTAAATACAGGGAGAAGAGCCTTCTTGAACTTTGGACGCCACTTTAGAGCACCATGCTGAGCTGTTGCTGAGCAGTTCTTGTACATCCAGTCCATGCCATTCTCGTCAACTAGACGAATCAAGCTCTGTGTTAGCTCCTCGCAAGACTCATTGAAAGCCTCAGATGGAGAGTGACCATTCTCACGTAGAACCTCATACTGTGCCTCAATCATAGCTGCCAAGCAACCCATTAGAGAACCACGCTCACCTGTTAGGTCAGAAGAAACCTCTTTCTTGAAGGTTGTTGGGAATAGGAAGCCAGAACCAATTGCGATACCAAGAGCCAAGCAACGCTCCTCAGCCTTACCAGTTGCATCCTGAAATACTGCGAATGAAGAGTTGATACCAGCACCAGCTAGGAAGTTACGGCGAACATTCAAGCCAGAACCCTTTGGAGCACATAGAACAACGTCAATGTCTTTTGGTGGCACAATGCCTGTCTGCTTCTGATACTCAATGCCAAAACCGTGTGAGAAGTATAGGCACTTGCCCTTTGTTAGATACTTCTTAATGCGTGGCCAAATTTCACGCTGAGCAGCATCTGTAACTAGAAACTCAATAACTGTTGCCTTCTCGCATGCCTCTTCAATATCAAATAGTGTCTCACCTGGAACCCACTGATCCTTGATTGCACGGCCCCAGCTGCTGTTCTTCTTATTTGACTTTCTCTGGCCAACAATTACATTGAAGCCATTGTCACGCATATTTAGAGCCTGTGCAGGACCCTGAACACCATAACCGATAATTGCGATTGTCTCATTCTTGAGAACCTTGCGTGCTTTAGCAAGAGAGAACTCTTTTCTTGTGACGACCTCTTCTTCAACGCCGCCGAACATCATCTTTGCCATTGTATAGCTCCTTTTTCTTTTCTTATACGTATAAAAAAAAATGGTTGCCTCGCATAGATTCGAACTATGACAAACTGATCCAGAGTCAGTTGTGCTACCGTTACACCACGAGGCAAAAACTGGCGTGTATTATACACTAACCATTTAGAGAATTGCAACAACTTTTTAACTTTTTTTAAAAAAATTTTGCAAAAAATTTTGATGGTCATTAGCCAAAGTCAATGCACCACATATTATAGCCCATTTCTTAAAAACACGTCCAAATATTGAAGGTAATTAAGTTAGCGGGCTTTATATAGTTCGCGGTTATCCAGTGCCCATACCTTTGCACTAAATGAGCCAGCAGGAACTTCTCGCAATGCCTCAAACATTTCAAACATACGTGCATCAAGGCGATCAATTGTGCTTAGCACCTCAGCCTCTGGAATAAGTGGACGCTGAGCACTTCCAAACTCAGGCTCTCCATGATGAGAAAGCACCATGTGCTGGAGAAGCATAATTGTATTGTCAGAAACACCAATGCGCTTACCTGCACGCTCTATATTCATTGCACCACAAACAATATGACCAACCAGCTTACCTTGTACTGTATAGTCTGTGACAAGCCCTAGCTCATTACGCTCCATCTCCTGCATCTTACCTAAATCGTGTATGATAACACCTGCAAGCAATAGGTCGCGATTTAGTTCGGGATAGTTTGCAGCAATACCTTTTGCAAGCTTTAACATAGATGTAATATGATGAAGAAGACCACCAATTTCTGCATGATGCATCTGCTTTGCTGCAGGGAATTTCTTTAGTGTCTCTCCTGCTTCGCCAATCAATTCCGAAGTAAGCTGCTGGATTTCTTTATCCTGAAATTCCATAATTGTAGCCAACACCTCTTGAAGCATCTCTTCTGCTGGGCGCGGAGAATATGGCAAGAATTCACGTTTATCAATATCTGCTGGAGCAAAAACAATAGCCTCAAGTTTAAGCTGAAGCTTCCCATTAAATTCCGTTACTGTTGCATTAACATCAAGAATATCACCCGATGCTGGTGGTGTTGCTTCTCCCCAATACTTAGCAGAAATATTACCTGTCTTGTTCATCAAAACAAGATCAATATATGTTTTGCCGGCAGCGGTTTTCTTTACCTCTGCACTTTTAACCATTAAAAAGCCAAGAACTACACTATCTTTTGCTAATTTTGGAATTTGAATGTGATTCATATAATCGCTCCATTTTATGTTGCTAATCAATTTCTACGTGTTTTTATCTTGTTACCAATCTACGCACTAATTATACCACTAAAAAAAATAATACACAAGCAGAGTATTTTTTACGCATTCTCTTTTGTAATACTATCAACAATATTTAAAATAATGTCAACCGCATGCTCCATCTCATTCAGAGAGGCAAACTCATAAACACCATGTGGATTATAGCCACCAGTACCAAGGTTTGGACAAGGCAACCCTCTGTGTGAAAGATTTGAGCCATCTGTGCCTCCTCGAATTGGCCACGAGATTGGAATATAACCAACATCATAAATAGCTTTTTCTGCAAGCTTAATCAAAATAGGATTTTGGTCAATAACATCCTTCATATTTTGATATTGATCTTCTATATCGACAAGAACTGTGTCCTCACCATATTTTTCATTCAATGCATCTGCAATGGCAAAAATCTGTTGCTTGCGTTCCTCAAGCATTGCCTTATCAAAATCACGAAGTAGATAAATCATTATAGCTTCTCCTACTCCAGATTTCATTGAGGATAAATGATAAAAGCCCTCAAGCCCCTCTGTCTTCTCAGGCACCTCATCTGGTGGAAGCATTGACTCAAATTCACAGGCTATGCGTGAAGCATTTTTCATAATTCCCTTTGCCGAACCAGTGTGAATTGATTTACCAACAATCTTTACACGTGCCATTGCAGCATTAAAGTTTGTATAAGCAATTTCACCTACTGCCCCACCATCAATTGTATAGGCATATTTTGCACCAAAATTTTCTACATCAAAAAAGTCTGCACCAAAGCCCAGCTCTTCATCTGTTGTAAATGCAACACACAATTTTCCGTGAGGAAGCCCCTTTGAAAATATTGTATCCATTGCATAAACAATTTCAGCAATACCAGCTTTATCATCTGCTCCAAGAAGCGTGGTTCCATCTGTAACAATTAAGCGATGCCCAACCAATCTACGAAGAGCAGAAAATTCTTCAGGCGAAAGAACTCTTCCAGAGTCACCAAGAGGAATATCACCTCCCTCATATTCAATTACGCTTGGGCAAACACAGCTACCTGACGCATCTGGTGATGTGTCTAGGTGGGCGATAAAGCCAAGTGCTGGAACATCCTCTAAGCCTAACGTTGCAGGAAGCTCTGCATAAAGATATGCCTGATCTGATGTGCGAACATTCTGCATTCCTATTTGACGGAGCTCATCCGCCAAATAATGTGCAAGCATTCGCTGGCCTGGTGAAGTTGGATGTGCACTAGAATTGGGATTGGCCTGCGTATCAACCTTAGCATATCTTAAAAATCTATCGATGAGCTTTGTCATTAAAAATCCTTTTATTTATTTTTCTGGCGATGAACCTAATTTATGAGGTATGCCCAAAAGCCATTGTTTAAATAGTAAAAAGATGAAATATGGATTTCCTATTAAATAACGTTTCCAAAGACGGCGTGGCTCAGCAAATAGTCTATATAGCCATTCAAGAGAATGACGTTGCATCCACTCTGGTGCTTGCTTCACGCGACCAGAATGAAAATTAAATGCAGCTCCAACAGCAACCAACACACCATGTGGCAAGCGATTCTTAAACTCTGCCACAAAATAATCCTGCTTAGGTGTTCCAATTCCAACCCAAATAACATCTGCCCCTGACGATATAATTTGATTTGTCACATCCTGCTTCTCTTCATCGGTCAATGGACGGAATGGCGCCCAATAGCGCCCTGCCTCAATAAAGCCAGGAAACTTTTCTGAGAGGCGATCTACTAGCTCTTGCAGCTGCTCTTCATTTTCTCCTCCATAGAAGAAATGCTTAACTCCATGCTTACGGCCTTCATCTAATACCTTTAGCATCACATCTGGACCATAGCAGCGTGTCATATTCTTATCAGCATAACGCTTACCCACCTTTACAAGTGGCATGCCATCACACAAGGTCAAATAGGAATTATTGGCTATTTCAGCAATTTCCTTATTTTTATGGCATTTCAATACAGAATCTACTGCAAAAACATTTACATAAACAGATGGCTTTGTTGGCTCTGCTGCAGAAATAATTAGATTAGACGCATTTTGCAAGCTTGTGCTTGAAAGATAAACATCTATAAGAGAAAATCGTGGTGGTAAATTCATGTTAATAGTATGTTATACAAATATAGTTTTTTATATATTATAGCTTATATTTGAGGGAAATATCAATATGAATTAGATTTAGCTTTTAAATAAAAAATTGCAAGGTAATTGCATAAAGCACATGACACAAATGGTCGCACTTTTTACGGAACCATAAAATCCCCTTCGAGCCTCCAAACCTCTGAAGTTCCTAGATAGCGCTGAAGGCTAAAGCACTTGCGACAAATCCATCCTCTGTGTCTCTATAGGAGAAAATTAAAATTGCACAAGCACTCATCTACCCGTGTGGATGGGCCGCGTGATAAACAGAGCGCAAATGCTCAATCGATACGTGTGTATAGATTTGCGTTGTGGAGAGGCTCTCATGTCCAAGCAACTCCTGCACTGCACGCAAGTCTGCTCCTGCATCCAAAAGATGTGTTGCAAACGAATGACGAAATGAGTGCGGTGTATATTCACCAGAAATTCCTACTGCCACAAGAGTTTCATGCATAAGTCTTTCTGCTGAACGAGGCGTCAAGCACTTACCAAGCTTATTTTTAAAGAGCTTCCTTGCTCCTGGTGCTGATGGTTTTGCATCTGGCCACACAATAGCTTCTTGAGCAAGCATTTTTTTTATTGCAGCAGAAGCATGCGAACCCAATGGACACAAACGTTCTTTTCTACCCTTACCAAAAACACGAACATACCCATCATCAAGATATAGCTCAGCCTGAGTTAGTCCCAATGCTTCACTTATACGTAGCCCAGAGCCGTAAAGCAATTCAAAGAGTGCATGATTGCGTTTTTTTAAATATACAACAAGTGGCTTTTCATTTTCGCCTATTGCTGTTGCAATTGACTGCTCTAAATAATCCATTATTTGAGAAATCTCTCCTACGGACAACACATCAGGCAATTCACGAGAAAGCTTTGGTCCCTTAAGTGTATAAAATGGATCCTTTTCTGCAGCACCTTCACGCACTAAGAACTTGTAAAAGGTCCTCAATGCTGAAAGCTTGCGTCTTATTGTTGTAGGAGCAGCACCAGCAGCAGCAAGGCTTGCAAGAAATGAGCGTGCCGCTCTTTTTTCAACAGAGCGCCAATCTATATCATCAGCTTTACCAAAAACAAAACTAGCAAATTGAGCAATATCTAATAGATAGTTTGAAACTGTGTGCTTAGACTCATTCCGTTCGCTTTCAAGATAGCGAACGAATGCCTGCACCATGGTCTCATCACTAATTCTATCAACAATACTCATAATCCCTACCTGTGACTAGTGGCAGAGTCTATTCGCCGTCTCTGTTAGCTCGGGGTCTCGAGCACCGAACACACCAACGTAAACGCCTTGTGCGAGCTGTGGTGAAATTTTATTAAATGCTTCCTCATGCGTTAGCACATATTCAACATTCACGCCATGCTGCTTTAATGCAGCAGCTAGCTCGTCAGACTGAATTGTGCGAGAGGTTGTTCCACCGGCATCAAACACAGGGAGCAAGTAAAGTGCGTCTGATGGGCGTAGTGTTTCAGCAAACATTTCCTCAAGTGCTGAAAACATTTTCTTTAACGGAGCATATCCATGAGGACGCCACAAAACAAGCACACGCTTTGCTCTTGCTTGCATTGTCATAATTGAGGCACGAAGCTTCTCTGTGTTGTGAGCATATTCATCAATTATACGTGCACCATCCTTAGTGCCAACAAGCTCAAGTCTGCGGGCAACGCCACCAAAGGTTTTAAGTGCAGCAGCGGCTTTCTCTAAAGGAATGCCAAGCGTTTCTGCAAGACGCACTGCCCAATAAGCATTTTCTCCATTGTGCTTGCCAGGAAGAGGAACCAAGAAATGATTTCCTTTATAATCAAACTCAACCGACCACTCTCCCTCTATTATCTCTGGAATTTGCTCTACCCTTCCGTCAATAACTTTATCCTTAACCTGCTTTTTAAAGGCATCAAAAAGCTCATTGGTTTCAAGCAAACAAAAATGATCTGCTGAGCAATTTGTAATTACCGCTAATGCTGGATGAAAATTCATTAGCGACTTATCGCTCTCATCCACCTCTGCTACAGCATACTCTCCTGAGCCAGGGAAAACAGCACCAGTTCGTGTTTCGCTACGCCAATTAACAACTGCTGCCCCATTAACAACTAATGGAGAAAGCCCCACCTCTGCAAGAAGGTGCCCCACAATTGCTGTTGTAGTAGATTTTCCACATGTTCCTGCAATCGCAATAAGCTTATGATTTTCTAAGCACTGAGCAAGAGCCTCAGAACGATGAAGTATTGGAATACCAAAATGATTCGCTGCAGCAATATCTGGATTTGTTGACTCAATAGCTGTACTAGCAACTATTGCACCTGTTGTGGCAGGGTCTATACCCTCGCCCGTTTGAGGGAACAAGACAATGCCTTGACTCTCTAACGCAACAAGTACAGGAAGGCGCTTCCCTGAATCAAGAAATCTTTCTGAGCCGGTAACCTTATAGCCTAGAGTTACGAGAAGCTCTGCAAGAGCAGACATTCCTACTCCACCGATTCCGATTAAATGAACTGCTTTTGTCTTATCCAGCATCAGCTTCTCCTATGATTTATTTTCTATTTAATGCGTGTGCTTGGGGCAAGTCTTATTCTGCGACCATCAAGCTCCTTGCCATTCAAGGCAAGGATTGCTTTTACAGCGGCATCATTATCTGGCATCTCAACAAATGCTCTACCTAATGCTCTACCCGTATTTTCATCAATACAAATTGTAATGCTTGCTACTTCTCCATATTTAGAAAATAGCTCATACAATTCCTCTTCTGTGGCAGAGTAGCTTAGGTTTCCTACAAATATTTCCATAGCTAAAATTAGCCTAACCATTAACTGTTTTTGCCAATCTGCATGCGTTCAAGGGCTGCAATTCTATCCTCTATTGATGGATGAGATGAGAATAAACTAGCACGCTTCCCTGAAATACCAAATGCCTTAAGAGAATTTGGTAAAACTCCTGGCTGAAGATTATTTAGCCTACGAAGTGCTGCAATCATTGATGCTGGAGATCCAATAAGCTTTGCACTACCTAAATCAGCAGCAAATTCTCTTCTACGAGAGTACCACATAACAATAATTGATGCTAAAATGCTTAGAAGGATTTGAGCAGCATAATAAATAATGTAATAAACCACCCTTGAAATGCTTTCTTTATCCGATAAAATTTCTGAAGTAACATAAGCTATAATTCGAGATAAAAATAAAACACATGCATTTAATACACCTTGTAGTAAAGACATTGTGACCATATCTCCATTTGCTACATGGCTAATTTCATGCCCAAGAACAGCGCGAAGCTCCTCTCTTGTCATCTTCTCCATTATCTCTGAGGAAACCGCAACCAATGCCCTATTTTTGAATGCTCCAGTAGCAAAGGCATTTGCCTCGCCTTCGTAAATAGCAACCTCTGGTGCGCGAATATTTGCCATCATTGCTAAGGAGCGAACCGTATCAACGAGCCAACGCTCTGCTTCACCCTCATTACCTGTGATGGTCTTTGCTTTAACAAGCCACTTTGCTATTGGTTTTGATAGAAGTAGAGAAACAAAGCTTCCAATCATACCGTATAACAATGCCCATATAGCAATCACTCCTACGGAATCCGACGCCATATCTAGGTCAAAGAAATTACATGTCAAATTAAATACCACAGAAACCAATAGCATAATTGCCAGGTTTACAATGATAAATAAGATCACGCGTTTAATAAAACTTCCCATTTTATATCTCCTTCTTAGTAATTAAATAGATCTGTCATTTTGAATTGTACGCCAGTGGCATTACGCAAGGCATTTAGTACAATATTTTTTGTATTTGCGGTTAAGCGACGCCCCTTCATAGCACGCTGCACCATTTTGTGTGTCATCTGCACCTCACTTGCAACCACAAGGTCATGTGTCTTTAAACCATATTCCTCAAGAATTTTTGCTATTGGCTGCTCGCCAAGATTCATATCATCCATATTTTTCCTCCTTAAAATTTATTTGCCAAGAAGCTCATAGCCACAAACTGGCAGACGGAAGACAATGCCACTGCCTTTTTCTGACAAGCAGGATATTGAGCAAATTGCATTGTAAACCTCAGTGGCTTTATCCTTTGGTACAACGATAAGCAAAATCTCTTTTTCTGGAACAATCTGCATTCCGAAAAACTTCTTATCATCAGGCTTTGCTGTGCCACGAGCATTTATCACTGTGCCACCAAAGGCACCTGCTTTACGTGCTGCTGCCATTGCATCATCTGCATAGCCTTTATTAACTATCACTTGAATAAGTTCACCACCTAAATTGTTATTATCCATAGTTGAATCCTTTTCAATAAAACTTGACATATCGTCACCTGCTCTATAAAAATCTATAACATCCATGCTCAGCAGCACCCCATAATGAGATCTTTGGGTTGCTTCTGCTGCTTTAATAGCCTCTGCCACTGTGGCAAAAGCATCACTCTTAACAATAATTTGTGCAATATCCTTTGAGGTGTCGCCAATCCCCAAAAGCTGCAGGATAGAATTATGTGCGGTGCCTCGTCCTAAAAGCAATGTGCCACCAGCAGCGCCATTTTCATTCGCCACTGCACAAAGCTTTTCTCCCTCATTCTGAGGGGCGATGCACACCATAAGCTTATACGTTGACTTGCTCATTTAAAGTCCTCCGTTTTTGTCGTGCATATAAAATTCCCATAAATTGAATAGCTATTAGCGGCATCATTGCAACAAGTGCAATTACACCGAAGGAATCAGACCCACCAGCTCCACCAGATGCTGCTCCTAGAGTGAAGGAAAGCACAAAGGTTGAGGTTAGAGGTCCAGAAGCAACTCCTCCTGAATCAAAAGCTATACCTGTAAACAATGCTGGAGAAAACTTTAATAAAAGCATTGCAATAATATAGCCCGGCAAAAGTGCATACCACAAAGGGAAACCTACTACAGCTCTTAGCATTGCAAGTGCTATTGCAAGTGCAGTACCGATTGAGAGGAAAATCAAAAGTGTTTTACGTTTTATCGCACCACCAGAGACCTGCTCCACCTGCTCACTTAAAACCCACACAGCAGGCTCTGCACAAACAATAATTGCACCTAAAAGGAGCCCTGTACCCAAAAGAAGTGCATACCACCAGCCTCCAAAATGGAGTGCGTTGTGCCCTAGCACCTCACCTAATATTGCTCCTGCCTGCATAAAGCCGCCCTGTACACCAACAAGAAAAATCATTAGACCAATAAAAGCATAGATAAAGCCAATTGTTATACGTAGCATTTGTCTAACGGACATTTTTAGAAGAAATATTCTAAAGATAATAAACATTGCAAATAGCGGTGCAATAGAATGCAATGCCTCCTTGCAGACATGTGGAGTACTTTCAATAAATAAGCCAAACACTCCCTTCCAAACACCTATCGTCTCAACAGCATTTTTTGTGGTTTCCTCCACAGCATTAGCTGTGGCTACACCTTGCGTATTGATAAATAATGAATAAAGTAAAACTGCTAGAACTGGACCAACTGATGCTACGCCAGTTAAACCAAAGCTATTATCATTATCTGAGCGTACTGCAGAGACACCAAGACCTATCGCCATAATAAATGGAACTGTCATAGGGCCAGTTGTTGCACCCCCAGAATCAAAAGCAATTCCAACAAAGGCAGGGTCTACCATTGCGGCAACACCTAAAAGGATAAGGTATGACACAAACAAAACCGCTTTAATTGAAAGCTTTAACACTGTTCGCATAATACCGATGGTCATAAATAATCCCACCCCGCCACCAATAGCATAGGTAAATGCTTTCTTATTAACGGAATCGAAGGTATTTCTAACCTGATCTGCAAACACCTGAATATCCGGCTCCGCAATCGTTACAATAAAACCGATAACAAAAGCGGCAATAAGCAAAAGAGTAAGATTTTGTTTTTGGGTAAGCCCTGCACCACATCTTTCACCCAAAGGTTGAATACCCAAATCTACACCTAGCAAAAAAATCGTCAATCCAAAAATAAGAAGTATTCCGCCAACTAAAAATCTTCCTAGCCAGTATGCTTCACCAGCTCCTTGTCCTACAAGGAGTCCCAATATAAGCACAATAACCATCACGGGCACAACCGATAATGCGGTTTCTTTTAATTTTTCCAATATATTCATATAATACCCTTAATTCTAAGCACAAAGTATAGCAACATTTACAAGCCAAATAAAGTAATAAAAAAGATTACAATATAAATTCTGACATCAGACCGTAATGTGTCAAAACAAAAGACACCGAAAGAAAAGTGAATAAAATAAGTTCAATGCCCATATTTGAAAATTGATGACACATTACGCATAATTGAAAACTAATCACACGGAAAAGCTATTTTGTCGCTTGGACGTCAGACGCGAGAATGGATAAAGTGACGCTGACGCTCAAGCCTTCGGCGAAACACGGAGGAAAAAGAGAACGGAGACACGGAGGGATGTTAGAAAATATCGGAGAAAGGGGCTTGAGCCCCTTTGCGTGCACTTGCACGCCTATGCCTGCGTGATGCCTAAAAGTGCGAAGAAGGGACGCAGAGACGCTGAGGCCGCAGAGGTCGCAGAGACGTGACGCGTAAAATACACTAG
>JAFUOX010000039.1 GCA_017481725.1 Kiritimatiellia bacterium
AAGAATTCAGGTAGAGTTGAGTGGTTTTTTCTCCTGTCTCGCGTCTAATATCGTACGCTGCGTCCTCCGCGTCGCAGCGTCCCTTTTTCACACTTTTGAAGCGTGCCAGCTTACGCAAAGCGACTGGAAGTCGCTTCTCCATACTTTTCCAAAATCCCTCCGTGTGTCTCCGTTCTCAGGAAAATCACACTACGTGTGCTCCGTGTTTCGCCGAAGGCTCAAGCGTTAGCATTTAAATCGTTACACTCATTGCTTACGCTTAACACGGAGTACGGAGGACAAGGGAGAATTGTGCTAGCAACCATCAACAACAACCCCAGCACCCCTCCGTGTCTCCGAGCCTCTTTTTTCTCCGTGTTTCGCCGAAGGCCAAAGCGTCAGCGACAAAAAAACACATTGGGATTTCTTCCTAAGAATACTAACGCAATGTGTTAACGAATTTTTGTTCTAATATTAGATTAGAAACAGATTATGTGTGTAGGACAAAGAAGATTTTAAATTGGCTCATATTGTCATCAAAAAATTTGGTTTTTCAACCCTTTGATTGGGTTGAAAAACATTTTCCGGAGGCTTGCTTGCTATGCTTTTTATTTGCACCGCTTGCTACGCCTCCTCTTTTCTTTTAGCACAGATTATTTTCCTGTCCTAGAGGCAGCGAGGCGGAAACCGAGGAAGTTGAACCTGCGATCGGGATTGTACCAGAGCCTGTAATCCGACTCGCAGTAAGACGCATTAACATAGTAGCTACCACCACGGTAAATACGGTTAGAACCATCAGCCGACGCTGTCCACTCCCACACATTGCCATGCATATCGTATAAGCCCCATGCATTGGGCTTCTTCTGCCCCACTGGATGCGTCTCTTCTCCTGAATTATAGAGATACCAACCCATCTCTTCTAGAGTGCCCTCTCGCCCATCTGCTAGCAATCCATAATCACCTGTGCTTCCAGCTCGGCAAGCATACTCCCATTCCTCCGATGTTGGCAGACTGAATGTTATCCCTGCTTTCTTAACTTCTTCACGAGCATTCAGCTTCTCAATAAACTCTTGGCAATCATTCCATGAAACATACTCTACTGGACGAGATAAATCGCCTGTGAAATCTGAGGGATTATCCCCCATTATCGCTTGCCACTGGGCTTGGGTTACCTCATATTTACCGAAATATAGACCTTTGTGGGTAGCACTATCTGGTATGCGCACCATATCTATGCCAGCTACAGAGATTTCTCGTTCTGCTTCAGCTTCTTGCATAATCATAGGCTTGCCACTAGATGATTGGCTAATATGGCTATCTATTGTCTCACTCATAGAGAAAGATGCGTCTGCTAAAGCTACAGCACTCATAGACGCAACAAACAACATTGATATTTTTTTCATATTTTTCATTCCTTTGGTTTTGTTAATTAGTAATAAAAAAACGTATTCTCATTCTATGTCTATGATGAGGCCCTAGGAGACCCTGAAACAAACATAAGAAAGAGAATACGCCAAGGAATGGCACATCTCTGCTCTATATGCCGTGTCTCAAGAAATTTCCTAGGTTTCATCATACGACAAATATGCAGTAATGCATTAAAATCATCTGAAGAGGCTATATTCACCTCTTATTTGTGTATATAATATTAGCACTTATTTTTTATTTATACAAGAATAAACTTACTCTTACCATACGAAAATTGTCACTGTAATTACTACACAAGCCATTAACAATTGGATTGATAAGAATAAAGTGTTTCGGGTTGCACGTGCTGGCTAGAAGTGCGAAAAAATGGACGCTGCGACGCGGAGGACGCAGCGGACGAGATTAGACGCGAGACAACCGATAGACAATTAGACGATAGACGTTGAACGGACAATAAGACGATTAGACGCGAGAATGGAGAAAAAACCACTCAACTCTACCTAAATTCTTCATTCTTCATTATTCATTATTCATTCTTCATTATTCATTCTTCATTTATTATAATGCGTCGCCTCCGCATCTTATGAACTCCTAGGCGAGCACACTAGTGGATGAGATTTGCCAAATTGCTTCGAAAGATAAAGCAATAGCCATGGCAAACCTCATTCCGCTAGTGTTTTTTCTGCGTCACGGCCCTGCGACCTCCGCGTCCTCTGCGTCTCTGCGTCCCTTCTTCGCACTTTTAGCCATCACGTGCATCACATAGCCCCCACGTGCATCACATAAGCACCACATTAAAGCAAAAAATCCCGCAGGCGAACCCACGGGATTTTTTTTTAGAATTGATTAAGCAAAATTTTTGCTTACTTCATATTCTTAAGATCCTTCTTGATCTCAGCAAGCTTGCTCTTTAGAGCCTTTGGTAGACGACCATTGAAGTCTTCCTTTGCCTTCCAGTCATCAGCAAGACCCTTAAGCTCCTTTGTCCAACCAGCCTTATCAACTGTTAGAAGCTCCTTAACAACCTTTGCCTTGATGTCAGAATCAGATAGGTCGATATCCTTAGCCTTTGGTAGGTTACCAATTGGAGTATTAACAACCTTTACCTTGCCCTCGATACGATCGCAGATCCACTTTAGAACGCGGCTGTTGTCGCCGTAGCCTGGCCACATGAAGTTGCCATCAGCATCCTTACGGAACCAGTTTACGAAGAAGATCTTTGGAAGCTTTGTTGCTCTATCTGCCATTGACAACCAGTGTGAGAAGTAGTCACCCATGTTGTAACCGCAGAATGGAAGCATAGCCATTGGGTCACGGCGAACCTGACCAATCTTGTCAGAGATAACAGCAGCTGTAATCTCAGAACCAGCAGCAGCACCCATGAATACACCGTGTGTCCAATCCTTAGCCTCGTTGATTAGAGGGATTGTTGATGGACGACGGCCACCGAATAGCATTGCGTCAACAGGTACACCAACTGGCTTACCTTCGTATAGACCCTCGAAGCCATCCTTATCAAGAACTGGGCAGTTAACTGCAGGAGCTGTGAAGCGTGAGTTCTTGTGAGCTGCTACGTAGCCCATTTCCTTAGCTTCCTTAGCTGTCATGCCCTTCTTAGGAACCATCTTGTCTGCACGATCTGCAGCACGCCAGCACTCATTGCCCTTCCAGTCAATACCGTGCTCAGGAGCATCAATACCCATGTCCTCCCACCAGATGTCGCCATCGTCTGTTAGAACAACGTTTGTAAAGATTGTGCCCTTGTTGCAAGACAATAGAGCGTTAGGGTTAGAATCCTTAGATGTACCAGGAGCTACACCGAAGAAGCCATTCTCTGGGTTGATTGCGTATAGGCGGCCATCCTCACCTGGCTTAATCCAAGCGATATCGTCACCAACTGTCTCAAGCTTCCAGCCCTTTAGCTTAGGAAGCATCATAGCGAGGTTTGTCTTACCGCAAGCTGATGGGAATGCAGCTGTCATGTAGTGAACGCTGTTCTCAGGTGATGTGAGCTTTAGGATAAGCATGTGCTCAGCCATCCAGCCTTCCTTGCGAGCGATGTTAGAAGCGATACGTAGAGCGAAGCACTTCTTACCTAGTAGAGCGTTTCCGCCGTAGCCAGAACCGAATGACCAAATCTCTCCTGTCTCTGGGAACTGAACAATGTACTTCTTGTCCATTGGAGCGCATGGCCATGCAACGTCCTTCTGCTTTGCCTTTAGAGGAGCACCAACTGAGTGTACGCATGGAACGTACTCAGCACCCTTATCAAGCTCCTTAAGAACAGCCTTACCAACGCGTGTCATGATGTGCATATTTGTTACAACGTATGGAGAGTCTGTGATCTCAACACCTAGCTTTGTGATTGGGTTACCTAATGGACCCATAGCAAATGGGATAACGTACATTGTGCGACCCTTCATGCAGCCCTTGTAAAGCTTTAGAAGTGTCTTCTTAAGTACTTTTGGATCCTCCCAGTTATTTGTAGGACCTGCTTCTACCTGCTCTTCAGAAGAAATGTATGTACGACCCTCTACGCGAGCAACGTCTGACTCGTGTGAACGTGCTAGATAGCAATCTGGACGTAGCTTTGGATTTAGCTTGATGTACTGACCATTTGCAACCATCATCTCGCAAAGATCTTTCCACTCTTTCTTTGAACCGTTGCACCATACAACGTTATTTGGTTGACAGATTGTCTCCCACTCTTTTACCCAAGCAAGAAGCTTTGCATTCTTTGTAGGGGCTTTTACTGTTGCCATAATTTATTATCTCCTAATGTTGAGTTTATTTTTTCGAAAAAATTTAACTTACAACGCGTTATGAATTTATGCGTCAATATTTTATCTATTTAGTTAGTAAAAATAAAGTAAAATCTTTATTTATTAACTACCAGGATGTACTGCCTTTGAACCACGTGCACAATGTGGGCACTCGTTTGGCTCCCAAGTTATTGGTGACATCTTTAGTAGAGAGTAATGAGGAATACCAAAATCTACTGTTCCATTACTACGATCAACAAGTGTTAGCACTGCAACAACCTTGCCACCCAACGCATGAACAATATCAATTGTTTCCTGCACTCTGCCACCGCGTGTTACAACATCCTCAGCAACGATAACTGGCTCGCCCTTTAGAATGTTAAAACGGCGAAGCACAAGCTTACCATCCTGCTTCTCAGCAAAAATGCATTTCTTATCTAATGCACGAGCAACCTCGTGACCAACAAGAATACCACCTAGTGCTGGAGAAATTACTGTATCTGCTTGCTTAGCTATCTCTTCCGGCAAAAGCTTGCAAAGCTCACTGCAAAGCTTTTCTGCCTGACGTGGATAGCGGAGTAGATTTGCACACTGGAAAAATTCTGGGCTATGTAGACCTGAGCGTAGCTCAAAGTGTCCATGCAATAATGCACCAGTTTCTGATAATACTGCGAGTACTTCCTCTTGTGTCATTTTTTGTAACCTTTGATATTAAAGTTAATATGAGTTATTTATGTGGTGTTTAATTATACACTTAAAATATCGATTGAGCAAGTGAATTTATTTTTATATTAACGAATTTTCCACTCGCCTGCAGCATCCTGATACCAAACTCCTTTGCCAACTGGTATTCGCTCAACAAATCGTGATGCATGCTTTTTCTCAATTTCAGCAAGTGATGAATTTGTTTTTGTTGCAATTTCAGCATAGCGTTGAGTCTGCTCAGCATTTGAAAGTAAAATTATTTGCTCTTGCTCAACAGTTAAATCAGCACGCTTTTCCCAATAGCCACGGTTTGTTAATCCAATTAGCTTTTGATTAAACATATCGCGTATTTCTTTAAAATATTTTGGAGGCTTGCGTTCATTATTTTCTATTGAATCATCAATTGCTTTATCGACCTTTAGATTTACATCCATCGTAATATGTATAGGCTTTACCTCATGCTGAGTCTTTACAGCCAAGCATCCTGTGGATAAACAAGCAACAAGTGCAGTAAACACTATAAATGAAGATGAAACATTTTTCATTTTTTCTCCTTATTGAATTGTATTAAATATCTGTTAATGCCATTGCTATTTCTGGGCATGTAAATGGCGACTCATGCTTGGTGCAATTTATGCAACCAATATAAAGCTTGTGCATAAGTGTTTCTTTAGGCACTTTGTTAAAGCCAAGCTTCTCAAAAAATCCAGGGGCAAAGGTTAGCACCACAATTTGAGCTGGTCTATATTTTTTTAAACGCTCTATTTGTGCTAATACAAGTTCACGCCCAAGTCCAAGCTTACGCAAATCCTTGCGCACGCAAACTGATTTGATTTCTACGCAGGACTTAGTTGGCTCACCAATTTCTGGATAAAATGCATAACTAATCACTCCGCCCAAATCGCCATTTGACAACTCTGCCACAAGAAAGCGATCTATGTTTTGCACAATATCACTTATTGAACGAGGCACCAGCTGATCTATATTATTTTGAATTAGCTGGAAGATATTACGTACATCATCAAGTGATGCTGTTCTAATTTTAATTTGAGATTGAGGCATAATTAATTGCCCTTTCTAATAAAAGCCTTTAAAACATTTTCAATAAATGCTTTTCTTTCTGCGAGCTCATTCTCTGTTTGTGCTTCTGCAACTAGGCGAAGATATGGCTCTGTATTTGATTTACGGATATTAAACCACCACGTAGTCCATTCGCAGCGTACACCATCAAAATCAAGAAATACAGAAGGCTCTCCAAACTCTTGCTTTGCTGCTTCAATTACTGCATCTATGGCTGCATCCTTCTCTTCAATTGTGTAATTGCATTCGCCTGTATTTGCATAAGGATCTATTGCCTTTAGCAAATCAGAGAAGCTTCTACCATCTTGCTTTACCTTTGCTGCAACACCTAGCACGAGCATTGCACATAGAAATGCAGAATCACAGCAGAAGAAATCTCTAAAATAATAGTGCCCAGCTAGCTCTCCACCAACAATTGCACCCAGCTCGCGTAGCTTTACCTTTGCAAAGGCATGACCCACCTTCCAAAGGTGAGGCACTCCACCAAGCTTCTTCACATATTCTGTCACTCCACGTGAGGTGCGAATATCGCATAGCACTGGCTTTCCTGGCTCTTTTTCTAAATAATATTCAGCAAGAATTCCTGTAATTATATCTGGTCGAACAAACTCTCCGTGATTATCGACAAACATCACGCGATCTGCATCTCCATCAAAAATTACACCTATATCATATCCGCCTTGCTTTACCTTCTCACGGAGAGCAAGTGTAGCCTCTGGCTCAAGTGGATTTGGAGCATGGTTTGGGAATGTGCCATCAATCTCCTCATAAATGCAATCTACCGCATTACCAAATAGAGGACGAACAAAAAGCGAGCTCATCCCGTTAGAGCAATCAACAGCAACCTTTAGTTCATCAAAGCATGGAAGCTGCTCTCTATAAAATTCAATATATTCATCATGGAAATTAACTTCATTAATTTTTCCAGGCACAGCCGCTACAGGAGGAAGCTCTCCCGCTATCATTGCTTCAAGAGTTTTCAATCCAGAATCTGAGCCAACTGGCAATGCTCCCTTACGAGAAATTTTTAAGCCATTATACTCTTTTGGGTTATGTGAAGCAGTAATCATAACTGCACAGGCATACCCTTTTTTGCCTGTAAAATAATAGGTCATCGGTGTTGTAGTTAATCCCATAGAATCAACATCTGCACCAGCTTCAGTAATACCACGCGTAAGAGCATCAAAAATCACAGGTGAGCTTGAACGAGCATCGCGCCCTATTAGCACTCTATCAGCGGACAAAAGTGCAGGCAAACAGCGACCTATTTTATACACTGTTGTTGCGTCAAAGTCCTTTTCCCATATTCCACGTATATCATAAGATTTAAATGCACCCATAGCTTCCTCCTATCCGAAAAGCATTGCTATAACAGAATTAGCAATATTGATTGTGCCATTCATCAAGCCACCAATATACCAATTAAAAACATCAAATTTGACTAAAATAATAATTATTATAAAGCCAAAACGCTCTAATGCCAAGTATCTCATCATTAACGGCACTGGCATTACAGAAGCAACTATTTTTGAACCATCAAGAGGAGGGATTGGGCACAGATTAAAGAAAGCCAAACCGGCATTTATCAGCAAACCATACTGCAGGAACTCTAAAACATATATTATCGCTTGTTCTGAGACTGTTACATATTCATTTTCTAACAAAAAGAGGACTAAAATATATAAAGCAAAAGATATTATCGCCAGAATAATATTTGTCAAAGGACCTGCAAGTGCCGTAATCCACATAGCAGCGCGAGGATTACGGCATTTCCCCAAATTTACTGGGACTGGTTTTGCCCAGCCAATCCAAAAACCAGCATTACTAATCACTAGAATTGCTGGCAAAATTATTGATCCAAAGATATCAACATGCTTAATAGGATTCAAGGAAAGTCTACCAGCCTCTTTTGCTGTTGGATCGCCACACCAAAGTGCAGCAACCCCATGAGAAATTTCATGGAGAATAATTGACCCAATCAATATTACAACTGGAACTATTTTATAAAATACTGATGCTTCATCCATTAACAAACCCCACTATTCCTCTGGAGCTGCTTCCTCTGTAGCTACCTCTGGAAGCTTCTTAATCACTATTAGGCTTTCAATGCGGTTCCCATCCATCTTTTCAACCCTTGCTTCTACATGAAGCTTAGGCAATGACACAACCGTACCAACCGTTGGGACAGTCTTTAAGCGATCAAAAACAATTCCTGCAAAGGTATTGAAATCCTCATCCTCAGGCGTTGGCAAATCGAGCTTCTCAATAACCTCCTCAAGCTGCATTTCTCCAGGAACACGATATGTCTCATCGGTAAGCTTTTCGATTTCGCGTTTTTCTTCCTCTGGCTGATCGTATTCGTCATAAATTTCGCCTACGATTTCTTCAAGCAAATCCTCTAGCGTAATAAGACCTGAGGTTCCACCATATTCATCAAGCACAATCGCCATAGGCTGCTTACTTTTCTGCATTTGAGAAAAAAGAACGTCTGCTCTAATTGTTTCAGGGACAAACAAAGGCTTACGCAAAATCTCCATAAAGTTAATATGATTATTATCAAGTGCCTTCAGTAGAAAATCGCGAGAATTAAGAATACCCTTGATATTATCTATATTTTCCTCATATACAGGAATACGAGAGAAATTGCTACTACGGATAATTTCCTTACACTCCTCCTCTGTTGCTGTCACAGGTATTGCAACAATATCGCGGCGGTGCACCATAATTTCTGAAGCAACCGTATTATTAAATTCAAATACGTTTTCTATCATTTCCATCTCGTCCTGCTCAATAGCACCAGTTTCTCCACCGATGTCAACAAGCATACGGATTTCTTCCTCAGAAGCAGCTTCCTTTGATTCATTTGGATCAATACCAATCAGACGGAGAATACCATTTGTTGTCCAATTTAAAAGGCTAACAAATGGGCGAGCTAATACTGAAATTGTCCTTAATGGAACAGCAGCAATGCGTGAAAGCTTTTCACTATGCTGCATAGCTATTCGTTTTGGGACAAGCTCACCAAAAATCAATGTCACAAAGGCAAGAATTATTGTAACAAAGATTGTACAGCAATTTGATACTGCTGCTTCATAACCAGCAAAATGAGGCTTGATTACATTTGCAAGAGGCTCAGCCAATGTGACTGCTGCAAAAGCAGAAGCGAGGAATCCAGCAAGCGTAATACCAACCTGAATTGTTGCCAAAAATTTCACTGGCTCCTTGATAAATCTTGAAAGAATTTTATCAATGCGCGTGCCATTTTCGGCATCTCTTTTTACCTTGGCATCGTTTAATGAAATTACTGCTATTTCTGAGGCAGCAAAAAAAGCATTAAACAACACTGCTAATAATAGTAATAATATTGCAATTCCCACACCTTGCGGAGGAGGCTCCGCAGATGTGCCGGCAGAAGCTGCGATATCTGAAGCGGCAGCTACGATAGATATTGTATTCAATTTTTTCCTTATTTAGGGTTCTTAAAACGGATTGCAGCCGAATTCTTATGGCCGTCAAGTCCTTCGATGGTACCAAACATTTCAATGATTGGCATTGCATCACGTAAATCCTGTTCTGTATAGTTGACAAGGCTTGTTCTACGACGGAAGTCCTCAACTGTCAAGCCAGAGAACATTTTTCCTGCACCACCAGTTGGAAGCACATGGCTTGGGCCTGCAGCAAAGTCACCTACAGGCTCTGGGGTCCATGGGCCAACAAATACAGCACCTGCTGTTGTTACGCGAGGTAGATATTTCTCCGGATCTCTAACAACAAGCTCAAAATGCTCTGGAGCAAAGCGATTGATAAGTCCAAGTCCATCTTCAATTGAAGGAGCTGTTGCAAGTAGGATACCATTCTTTGCAATTACCTTCTTGATCATTTCCTTACGAGATAGCTGAGCTGTCTGACGAGAAATAGCCTTAGAAACCTCATTTGCCAAATTTTGGCTATCTGTTATCAGCATTGCCTTTTCAAAGCCAGAACCATGCTCTGCTTGAGAAAGCAAATCTGCTGCAACATGCTCTGGATTTGCTGAATCATCAGCTAGGATTGCAATCTCGCTTGGGCCTGCAACCAAATCAAGAGCAACAGTTCCATAGACCTGACGCTTAGCTGCTGTAACAAAGGTTCCACCTGGGCCAACAATCTTACGCACTGGCTCACAATGACGGATACCATAAGCCATCAAGCCAATTGCCTGAATACCACCAATACGATAAACCTCTGTTACTCCGCATGCCTTCATTGCATATAGCATTTCTGGGCTAAGCTTCTTGCTCTTACCACCAGGTGTGCAAGCGACAATTTCTTTTACTCCTGCTGCTTGGGCAAGTGTTGCTGTCATGATAACTGTTGAAGCAAGAGGAGCGGCACCACCTGGAACATAAATACCAACACGAGAAAGCGGAGTAAAGAATTCTCCAAGCTTTCCTCCATTAGGTGTCTCCATCTCCCAATCGGAGCGCATTGAACGCTTTGAAAATTCAAGCACGCGGGCATGTGCAGCATCAATTTGCTTGCGGACATTTGCATTAACCAAATGCTCTGCCTCGTCAATCTCTTTCTGAGAAACACGTAGCTCACTAGACTTAAGTGCAACACCCTCATACTTTGCAATTGCAGCTAGTAGTGCTGGCTCTCCACGTTGCTTAATATCAAATAATAATTCAGCAGCTATTCTCTCTGCGTTAACATCAAAGGCAGGACGCTGCAAAAAGACCTCCATTGTTCTGGAGCGTCTTGCTGGTGACCAATTTACAACTCTTATATTCATTTTGTTTAACCTTATGTTTATCTATTTTAAATTATCAATACTTCAAAAGGCTGCCGCCAATATATTCTCGCAAAATCGAATCTCCTGGAACGGCTGATGGAGTAATTGAATGAAAAGAACGAAGAAGCATTTGAAGCCGCCTTGCTATTGAATACTCTGGCTGATTAGGCTTTATATCTGTAAGTAGTGGCTCCGCAAAAGGCTTCAGCACTGCTAGCTCATAATCAAGCGCCGTATTAAATGAAACATCTGCTTCATCCTGATAAGGGAAAATCCAACGTTCCTCTCCTCGGCGCACACTCTGCCACAGCTCAAGCGTGCGTATTGCTGGATGACCACGGAAAAGATGATCTCTAACAATTCTACGGATTAATCGATTATCAGTTGTTGAAACGGAGTGGCTATCATCTATACCAAGCTGAGTTAATGCGCTTAGATAAATTAAAAATTTTTCTTCGCGTGGAACTGCCTCAGTGAGCATCGGATTAAGACCATGTATACCCTCAACAATGAGAATATCATTAGGATTTAGCTGTAGCTCCTCTTTCGTAAATTCTGGCTTCTTTGTCAAAAAATTAAATATGCGACGGCATATCTTCTTTCCTGCGAGAAGTGATGTCAAATGCTCATTAAAATTATCTAAATCAAGTGCATTGATATGCTCGTAATCCGGTTTACCATCAGGACCGATTGGATTACGCGCATCCCCCACAAAGTAATCATCAGTAGAAATAACAACAGGTGTTTTTCCATTCACCTTTAAATGAGTCATCAAACGCTTTGCAGATGTGGTTTTTCCTGCAGAGGATGGGCCAGCAATAAGAACAAGCCTCTTATCCTTTTCAATAATATTTGTTGCAAGCTCTGCAAACTTTTTATTGTGCAAAGCCTCTGACATCATAATAACATCTGATATTCGGCGATCAAACACCGCCTGATTCAATTCACCTACTGAGCGCACACCAAGAATATTTCCCCAATGTGTATGCTCACGATGTACGCGTATTAGCTCCTTCTGAGGAACAAATTCCATAGGGATGCTTGAATTTTCCCTATTAGGGAGATTTATCACGCATCCATCTTCATAGGGCATAAAAGAAAATACCCCAAGTGAACCAGTGGAAGCAACAACAGGGAATGCATGCAAATCCATAAATCCATCACAGCAAAGTGTTGCTACAAATGGAGTATTGTGATGCTGAAGGAGAAGCACCTTATCGTGCCGTCCCTCAGATGAGAAATATGTCATTGCCTCCTCATAGGAAAGCATTCTTCTAAGAATTGGATAGTCCTTAGCAACAAGTCTACGAAGCTCTGTCTCAAATGTATCGAGCTGCTCTGCACCCATTTTTGCAGTAGGATCCATTGGCTTTTCAAAGGTAAAGAACAAGCCAGTTGCAACAGTATGACGGATTTTAAGCTGCCACTCTGGCAAGCTTCTAACTGCCGCCATCTGCATGATAAATGCCATTGAGCGACGGAGTATATACCAGCCATCATCATCCTTTATTGTCAACCCCTCAAGTTCACAATTGATAAAAAGAGGCAGCTGAAGAGATGCAACTTCATTATTTACACGAGCCCCGATATATCTCTCGCCAGATGAATTGGTTACTGGAAGCAGATGTCCGATAATTGTACCCGATTCAAAGCAAACATTGGTTTTACCATCTTCGCTAATAATCGTTGCTTTTAACTCGTAGCACGGATTTTGATCTGAATGTTTAATTAAATTACTCATATCAAAGCCTCCTTAATTAGCACCAACACCCGGCTGAGGTTGAAATCCACCAGGAGAACGAATTCTACCACGACGATGGCGGCCCTGAGGAGGGGCTCCTGCTGCATCTGCTCCTTCTGGCAATGGTGCATTAATACCTGGCACAGCAAAGCCTTCAGAAGCCAACTGCTCCATTTCCTCTTGATTAAGCTCAATAGGAAGTGGAGGGCCATCTCCCGAACGAATTAAATCCATATTAACCTTACGAAGATGCTGCTCGCGCTCCTCTGGAGTCATCGCCTCAAGCTCCTTACGGCGACGCTCTCGCTCTTCATCTCGCTTCTTTCGCCATTCTGCACGGCGGCGCTCTCGCTCCAGTTCTTCATCAGACTTTTTTGTTGCATTATTAGCACCTTGAGCTACTGGTGCAACACTAGAATTTTTATTTGCAGAAGCTGTGGTTGATGCCATTGAAGAAGGATCTGCAACACCAAATGAAGAAATATCTGCACAATTTGTTGTTGCTGGATTAATCCACAAAGGAAGCACTGACTCAATATCATCACGACGAAGAGTTATTTGCATTCCATCAAAATCAACATTAACGAGAAGATAATTTTCAAATTCCTCACCTTCTCTAAGATAGTATGATTTATTAATAGCTCCATCCGTAAAACCTGCTGCCGGTTTTCCACCAAACATTGTCAAAGCAGTAACCTTAATTTGTTCAAATGATGGAGGCAACACATCCTCATTCACCTCTTCTGTTGCATTAGCTTCTGCAGCAGCAGCCTCTGCTGCTGCCTGCTCCTCAGGTGTAAGCTTTTTAGGCAAAGGACCAAATGGGGCACGCTCCATAATTACACTATAGTGCGACAAAGGATATGGAGTTGCTGATGTAGCTACTCCATAAGCTAGTTGTGTGCCTACAAATAGGAATGTTGCTATAAAAAATAATATAAACCGATAAATTTTCATAATTTTCAGTTTAATTATATCATAAACCATAGGTTTATGTGAATAAGTTTTTTTATGAAACTTTTAAGCGGCTAATATTTTTATTTTTCACATATTTTATGAGATGCATAGAGAGTTAAAAATGCGTACAACTCTTGGCACACACGCATTTACTAAAGCTATTCTCTACAATCTATTTCATACCACATAAAAAAAGGCGCCCCGAAGGACGCCTTTTTTATGTTAGCCTCTTGTCCAAGCAAGAACTTCTTCTGAAATTGGCTCTACCTTAACAAGCTTTGCTTGCTGTGGAAGACCTCTTTCATCAGGAATGCTTATCATTGAACCCTCTAACTTACCCATTAAGGACTCAGCCAAACGGCTTCGAGAAGGGATGATGCTTAATGCATCGTCAGAATCCCACTCGCCAAGAATTGTGTAGCTAACTGTGCTACCATCAGCTATTAGCTCAATTGTTACTGTTGTTGCCAAGCCAACCTTACCTGCAACTGGCTTAATTTCTGCAAAATCAAAGCCACGCACTGCTGCTAGCTCCTGTAACAAATCTTCTTGTTGCTTCTCTAGCATGCGCTGACGATCCTTTGCTGTTTGATACTCAAAGTTCTCACGCAAGTCACCATAGCCACGAGCAACCTCAATATCATTAATATTCTGAGGAATTTCCTCTTCCTTAAGAATGCGTAGACGCTCTTGACGTGCCTTATATGAACGCCATGAAGTAACACGACCAACATTAGCACCCTCATCCTCAGCATCAGCAGCCTTAACAACAAATTCAGGATACTTACGTGTAAATGTGGAAATAATTGCACGCTTAACAGCTGGCTCCCATGCATGCTCTACATTTGTCAAGTGCTCAAAGAATGCACGGCGCTCATACTGATCCAAACGTCCAGCTATATCTAGAAGCCACTTATCATCAGCAAAACACTTTGCAACTTGGTGCTGAAGCTTTAGATTCTCACCAGCCTCTTGATTCTCTAGAGAAATCAATGCATGTGTAACCAATGCGGCTGGAGGTAGCAAGTCACGAACTACTGCAACATCCTGATTCTTGCAGAACCATAGTAGCATTGAAAATACTACGCGTGGCTTACTAAATTCAGATGCAACAACAGCTTTAAATTCATCCCCAGCTACACCAGAGCATAGAGGCAATGCCAACTTATCAAACAATGCATATGGCATCTCTGTCAAAATTGCAATATATTTTCTTGCCAAACCTAAATCTGACATAATAGGTAGATTATTTGCAACAAGCTCTAGCAATGTTGAAGGAAGTGTTTGGGATGCAACCAAAACCAATTCTGGTATACGAATTGTCTCTGCTGGTGAAACAAAATCTGTCTCATTTCCATCCTCATCCTTAACGAATGCAAACTCATCCTCGTAAAGATTTTCCTTGTTCATCTCTACCTTGACAGTATCAAAGCCTAGCTGATAAGCAAGAATTGCTGTGCGGAACTTTGTATCATTATCACGAATTGTTCCACTTGCCTTTAGCATAAAGCTTAAACGATTCTCAATAACATCCTTTGCTTCTGCTTCCAATCCCAAATATCTTCCATCCTTATTAAGCTTTGACTTAACAGAAGCAAGAAACTCTGTTAGCTTTGTAAGTAGAACAGAAACATCATTTGTGTTTGCAAGCTCTGTTAGCCACAAATTATCACCAACGCGTGTTACTGATTTAACAATAGTTATTGGCTCACTCTTCTTTGTTGTTGGAGGTAGCTTTACAAATTCATCATTCTTAAGCTGATTGCGAGACTGTGTCCAGAAATTCTTCCAAACAATTTCCTGTGGTAGGATTGTCTTTAGCTCTGATTCAAGCTTGATTACAGACATTGGGCCAAAGCTTTCGATTGCCATACGAACAATTGCACCAGCCTTATGCTCACACATAGATCTGAATTGCTCATAATCCTTATTGCGCACAACAAGAATATGGTTCTCACCAGCTGGCTTAATTGCCTTTGATGCAAATGAGAATGACATCTCATGATTTGGCTTATACTCAAAATCAACAACCAAACGCTTATGGAACTCATCCATTGACTTAACAACACCCAAGCCCCATGCCTTCTCAACACAATATGCACCAACCTTTAGTCCCAAAAGATTCTCAAGGCGAGAAATTGTTGTTTGAATTCTCTCATTACCAAAATCTACGCTATTGATAAATGCACTCTCCATGCGATTTACATCTGTGCACTCAATTAGCACCTTTCTGTATTCAGAAACATCTCTTGCTGAGGTGTATCCCCAAGAAATCTTTAGCTTTATTAGCTCAACAAGACCACGTGTGTCGCCAAGTGTAATAAGTCTTTGCTGCAAGCAAATATAATCCTCATTCAAGAACTCTATTTCCTTATTGTAAACTTCCTTATTAGCTATATCAAGCCTTGCCTTGTTATATGAATTTGAAAGAAAATTTAGGAGCTGTTCCATAGGTAGGCTCTCTTGACTTATTGCGTCTAAAAACCAAGCCTCGCTATTATCTACGGATGCCTGACTATCAATAACATCTGCTGACATGTCTATCTTCCTTAATACCTATTATATTGTGTCGCGGGTTTATTTTAATAAAAATTGTCTTTGGGCGACACTATGCCATAAACAAGTGAGTTAAACATATTAACACACTTATTGTTAAAAGTGAACAAAAAAGTTTAACTTAAAAGCCCTTTTCAAATATTTTTTTAAGGGAAGAATGAATAAACAACTTATTGCCACAAAATACCCATGGGGATAAATGTGGCAGACATTACAGGTTTTATCTAATTATCAGAAAAATGAGGGATTAATTACTCGTAGATATTTTCTACAAGTGCTCTATCTAGCTTTACACCTGCTGCTATAAGTTGATTTTGAAGCACACCAACATTCAAATCTGCAAAGCTCTGAATGTTATTGCGAAGGCACAATGCCGCAGCCGTACCTGCAGCCTCTCCAGAAACTGAGCAAACTGGAATTACACGGGCAACATCCCATGTGTCTCCTGTCGTGGAGATGCAACGTCCCGCAGTAATCAAGTTTGGTGTACGCTGTGCATATAGTGCACGATATGGCAATGCATATACCGGACCAGCCTTACGCCAATCAGAGAAAATACCAACAGCATCATCATGCCACTTGTGATTATCTATCTCTGTCATAGTATACGGAGAAATAATTCTACGTGTCATGCGGAAACATGCCATGCTTGGCACAAAACCAGGAAAATATTTCTCTTCCCCAGTTTCTTCAATCGCCTTTTCATTACGTGCCGCATTATCCTTAAGCACTAATTCATGGGAAAGAATAATATGCTGAGAAACCTGACGAAAATCTGTGCCATCTAATGACATGTGCTTCTGCTCATCTGTGCTATTATAAGGATGAACTGATTGAGGACGCAATTCTGCTTTAAATTCATTATCCAAAGAATAATACCAAGCACCTAGCTTGTTTTTCTTTGCTATTTCACATTCCTCATTTGCAAATTTACACAAATCAGCATCACCTGTTGCATCAACAACAAATTTTGTTGCAAACACACCACACCCAGACTTGTTTTCTGCGACAACATGCGTAATCGCACCATTGGCATTTTTAAGAACATCAACAATTTGCGTATCATAATAAATTGTTACACCTGCCTCAAGCAATAAACGCTCCATTCCCAAAGACATCGGAGCTGGATGATAAATCAACTCATAACGATGTGCTTTTAGTTCATCGATTGTCGCATTTTGTGAATTATCCCATGCTCCATTTGGTTTTACAGGGCTATATTTCATTGGAAGACGAAGCAACTCCTCTACTATTCCATAGCTCACCTGATGTCCCAAACCATCACAAAGCGGTAAATAAATAACCACAAAGCCAGCAGTACCCAAGCCACCTAAGGTTGCTGATTTTTCAAGCAAGCAAGTTTTTGCTCCATTTCGTGCTGCTGCTAGTGCTGCTGCAACACCACCAAAGCCTCCGCCTACCACAACAATATCAAAATCACCATATTCTGAAGCAACTTTTGGGGGAAGTGTAATTGTCATATAAAACTCCATTTAATTAGATAAAATTCGTTTTTGTTGTTTTGTGCTTAATACTAAAGCCATCCTCATAAACATTTTCAACAAGAGAACGCTCAAGCTTTACGCCATCACTTACTAGCTGATTTTGAAGCATGCAAACATTTATATCTGCAAAATGCTGAACATTTTCACGCACACATAGAGCAGCCGCTGTGCCAGCAGCCTGTCCAGAAATAGCACAAACTGGTATCACACGTGCAACATCCCATGTGTCTCCTGTCGTGGAGATGCAACGTCCTACAGTAATCAAGTTTGGTGTACGCTGAGCATATAACGAGCTGTATGGCAATGCATATACTGGACCAGCCTTGCGCCAATCTGGGAAAATGCCAACTGCATCATCATGCCACCTATGGTTATCTACTTCTGTCATTGTATAAGGTGCCACAATTCGACGAGTCATCAAGAAGCAAGCCATGCTTGGCACAAAGCCAGGAAAGAACTTTATTTTACCAGTCTCTTCTATTGCCTTTTCATTATGCAATTCATTATCCAACAAGAAAAGCTCATGTGAATAAACAATATGATCTGTCACTTGTTTAAAATCAGTGCCATCTAGCCGCATTTCTCTAATATTTTGTGGGCACTTTGCTATATTCGAAAATTTTGTTCTTAACTCAATCTCATTTTTTGTATTGATGGAATAATACCAACTGCCTGGTTTATTATTCTTTGAAACCTCGCACTCCTCTTCTGCATACTTACATATATCAGCATCACCAGTGCCATCAATGACAAATTTTGTTGCAAAAACTCCACACCCCGATTTGTTTTCAACAACCACATGTGTTATTTCATTTTTTACATTCTTTACAATATCTGTAACAAGCGTATCATAATAAATTGTTACACCAGCCTCTAACAATAAGCGTTCCATTCCTAACGACATTGGAGCAGGATGATAAACCAACTCATAGCGACGAGCCTTTAGCTCTTCTTCTGTTGCATTCTTTGAATCAACCCATGCACCATTAGGCTTTACCGGACTATATTTCATTGGGAGGCGAAGCAGCTCCTCTACTATTCCATAGCTCACCTGATGTCCAAAGCCATCGCAAAGTGGTAAATAAATAACCACAAAGCCAGCAGTACCCAAGCCACCTAGGGTTGCAGATTTTTCAAGCAAGCAAGTTTTTGCTCCATTTCGTGCAGCTGCTAATGCTGCTGCTGCACCACCAAAGCCACCACCTACTACAATAACATCAAATTCTCCGTGCTGAGGAACCTGTCTCTCAGGAAGTGTAATTGCCATAGTTTCCCTTTAATGAGTAATATTGTTCGTTTCCATGTAAAATTATATAATAAAAAACTGCAAATATTCAATCAAATTTGCTTAATTAAATGAACGAAATTTGCATGATGCACGGGATGCAGTGGTGCGTGATGCACGGGATGCAATGGTGCGTGATGCACGAGAAGCCAAAGGGACGCAGAGACGCGGAGGCCGCAGAGGTCGCAGAGCTGTGACGCCAAAAAAACACTAGCGGAATGAGCTTTGCCTTGGCTATTGCTACTCTTTCGAAGCAATTTGGCAAAACTCATCCACTAGTGTGCTCGCCCAGAAGCTTATTAAGATGCGGAGGCAATGCATTATAATAAATGAAGAATGAAAAATGAAGAATGAAAAATGAATAATGAAGAATTCAGGTAGAGTTGAGTGGTTTTTTCTCCATTCTCGCGTCTAATCGTCTTTGGGTCTCATGTCCTTGTCTCATGTCTCGCGTCTCATGTCTCATGTCCAAAGGGGCGTGTCAACGCCTGCAAGAGCGTGTCAACGCGTTGGATGGTCTCGCGTCTAACCGTCTAATTGTCCGTTCAACGTCTAACGTCTAATTGTCTAACAGTTGTCTCGCGTCTAACGTCATTTAACCGTCTAACGTCCCACCTTCGCACTTATTGCTTACGCTTAACACGGAGTACGGAGGTAAGGAGGAAAAGTGCAAGCAATAATAGCTCCCAAATACCCTCCGTGTCTCTGAGTCTCTTTTTCCTCCGTATTTCGCCGAAGGCTAGAGCGCCAGCGACCATCAGTTCTCTGCGTCCCTTTTTCGCACTTCTAGCCACCACGCAAGCCTCCGCGTCCTCTGCGTCCTCTGCGTCTCTGCGTCCCTTCTTCGCACTTCTAGCCATCACGTGCAGATGCTCTGCGTCCCTTCTTCGCACTTTTAGCCACCACGTGCTGGCGTGAAACAATATTTTATACCCGTTCGGGTGCATTCGAAATGTTTTACTTGACATTGTACCCGTTCGGGTGTAAATTATTTACCAAAAACAAAATTACCACCGAAAGGGTATAAAATGACATTATCAGACTTTATCCGCCAACAACGAAAAAAATATAAACTTACTCAACGAGATTTAGCCGATCGTTCCGGCGTAGGACTTCGATTTATCCGCGAATTGGAAAGAGGAAAAGCAACTCTACGAATGGATAAGGTCAATGTGGTTCTTGACCTTTTTGGCGCAAAGCTTGGTGTTGTTAAATTGCAAGATGAGGAATAATTTATGCGTAAAGCAGAAATTTATTTATACAACCGTTTTGCTGGAATCTTGATTGAAGATGAAAATGGTTATTCTTTTGAATATGACAAAGAATATCTTGCAAACACACCGGAAAGATTATCGGTAAACTTGCCACTTCAAACGGAAAAATTTCACGACAAAACTCTTTTCCCTTTTTTTGATGGCTTAATTCCAGAGGGATGGCTTTTGGAAATAGCCACAGACAATTGGAAGCTTAATCCCAATGACAGAATGGGATTGCTTTTGGCTTGTTGCCGTGACTGTATTGGTGCAACTAGTGTTAGGGAGGTAAAAGTTGAAAGCTAATCGTTGTCTTTGCTGTGGCGATACAATCAAAGATGAGAACTCTTTATATCATAAGCGTTGTGCAAAAAAGCTTTTTGAATCTGACCGAGTTCCTGCTTTGAATTATACTCTTGAAGAATTAAATGAGCTCGCCAAAAATACAATTCTTGACCGTATATCTGTTCCTGGTGTTCAGCCAAAGCTTTCACTTCATTTAGAGAAAGGTACATCAAGAACCGCTTCGCGTTTAACCTTGATTGGTCTTGCGGGTAACTATATTCTTAAGCCACAAACACCTCAATGGAAAAACCTTCCTGAAGCAGAACATTTTTGCATGTTGCTAGCCAGAAAATGCTCAATATCTGTAGCTGAATTCGGGCTTATTCCACTAAAGTCTGGTGAATTTGCATATATTACCAAGCGTATGGACCGAATGAGCGACAATATGCTCCATATGGAAGATTTTTGTCAAATTCTCAATAAACCGACTTCTCTAAAATATAATGGTTCTATGGAACAAATCGGCAAAGCTCTGCGCAAATATTCTACAGTACCAGGCTTAGATGCAATTCGATTCTTTGAATTGGCAATTTTCTGCTTTTTAACGGGCAACTCTGATATGCACCTTAAAAACTTTTCAATTCTTCAAAAAGAAAATAAGATGTGGGAGTTAAGTCCTGCTTATGATCTTGTTCCTGTCCAAATAATTCTCCCTCAAGATACTGAAGAGCTTGCTCTTACTCTCAACGGCAAGAAAAGGAAATTAAATCGTAATGATTTTGAATCATTGGGGATTTCTCTAAAATTGAATGCTATTCAAATAAAAAAAACAATACAGCGAATTTCTAATTCGTTAGAAAAGCTTTTGCCAGAAACTCTTGAAAATTCTTTTTTGCCAAACGAGATGCAATGTGCTATTCGTAATTTGATACTAGAACGAATAAACCGGATAAAAGAATAGCCTCATCCTAGAAAGAAAAATTATCACGTGCAGAGACGCGGAGGCAATGCATTATAATAAATGAAGAATGAAAAATGAAGAATGAAGAATTCAGGTAGAGTTGAGTGGTTTTTTCTCCTGTCTCGCGTCTAATCTCGTCCGCTGCGTCCTCCGCGTCGCAGCGTCCCTTTTCGCACTCGATGCTTACGCTCAACACGGACACACATAGGGTGATTTTTACGGAGGACA